>CAZHJO010000158.1:0-6631 GCA_964532755.1 uncultured Maribacter sp.
GGGCAAAACAAAGAGAGGATATAGCTTTAGCGAAAATTTCCAGGCAAAGAAGGTTAGACTCTATCGCTGCTGCGGACAAAGAAAAGGCATTGACCGAAGCTAATGAACGAAGAGAACAAGCTAAGCGCGATTCCCTAAAAAATGCTAAAGATGCAGAGATACTGGCAGAAACACAGCGCAAGGAACAACAACGAAAGACAGATTCTATTAACCAAGCTAAAGTAGCTGCAGAAATTGCGGCCAAAGAAGAGGAAAGATTGAAAGAACTTGCTCAACAATCTAAGGAAGATAAGCCACAGGCTGGCGAGAAATATGAAGAGGTTGTAGCAGAAGATGGTCTTAAACCAGGGTATTATTTGATTGCGAATGTTTTTGGCACCAAGAAATATTTTGATGCCTTTATGGCCAACCTTACTAAAAAGGGACTACAGCCAAAATCGTTCTTTAGAAGTCTAAATAAATACAACTATGTGTATCTAGAACGTTATGATTCGATGAGTGAGGCGAGAAGGGCCAGGGATAGTGATTTTAATGGTCGATACGCGGAAAAGACATGGATATATAGGGTTGTGGCAAACTAAGTTAGAAACCCTATTTCTTGATTTCTTTCTTGACCAATACCTCTAGGTAGGCAACCGTATTCATAAGATATTTACGGTCACCGGTAATAGTGTTCATTGCAACTGCACCCTGGAGCATCGTGTAGAACTGTTTTGCAAATTGAAGCGGGGTAACAGGTAACCTTAATTCATTGTTATTTACACCGTTTTCTAGAACCACGGCGATTTTACCTTCAATCGTTTTTATGGATTCACTAGAAGCTGCTGCCAATTGTTTATTATTATGCTGTGCATCAACCCCAATTTTCAAGACTGGGCAACCCCCCATTTCCTGAGTGAAAATATCATAATTACGATAAAATTTAGTGAGTGAAAAAAGCTTCTCCAATGAATTTCCTCCAACGTTTAATCGTTCGTCTATTGCAATGTAAAGTTTATTGATATTATGCTCGTAGGCAGCAAGGGCCAAGGCTTCCTTATTCTCAAAATTACCGTAGAGCGCTCCTTTTGTTAATCCGGTAGCTTCCGTGAGGTCACTCATGCTTGTGCCTACATAACCGTGTTTTGTAAATACCGGGGCAACGGTTTCAATAATAAAAGCAGTGGTTCTTTCGGCTTTCGTAGTCATCGTACAGCTATTTTCTACGAATATAAAAAAACTATATACTGTATGGTATATATTGTTGATAAAAAAAAGGCATTCGTTTTTCGAATGCCTTTTTTTCAAAGTTAACCCTAGTTTACCAATTCACTTTGATTCCTAAAGACCAACTGGTCATTAAAAGAATCTATGAGTACAATGCTATCCGCTTTAATATTGCCACTTAATAGCTCCTTGGATAAATTGTTCAACACCTCTTTTTGAATCACCCTTTTTATTGGTCTAGCACCATATTGTGGGTCATAACCGCTGTCGGCAAGATGGGCAATAGCCTCATCTGTGGCATCAATCGTAATATGTTGTTTGTCCAACATTTTTTTCAACTGTTCCAGTTGAAGCCTTACGATCTTGGTTATATCTTCTTTGCTCAATGGTGTGAACATGATGATATCATCGATCCGGTTTAGAAATTCTGGCCGTATGGTTTTTCTCAATAGACCGAGAACCTCGATTCGAGCAGCTTCTGAAGCACTATAAATGTCTTTATTGTTTTCAAATTTCTCCTGTATTATATGACTGCCCATATTACTGGTCATGATAATAATGGTATTCTTGAAATCAGCTACTCTACCTTTATTATCGGTTAATCTGCCTTCATCAAGAACCTGCAGGAGGATATTGAAGGTATCAGGATGTGCTTTTTCTATTTCATCCAATAATACAACTGAATAAGGTCTTCTTCTTACCGCCTCAGTAAGTTGTCCTCCTTCATCATAACCTACATATCCTGGAGGTGCACCAACTAATCTACTTACAGCGTGCCTTTCTTGATATTCGCTCATATCAATTCTTGTCATTGCATTTTCATCATCGAACAAATAGGCAGCGAGTGTTTTGGCCAGTTCGGTTTTACCCACGCCAGTAGTACCTAAAAACAGGAAAGATCCAATTGGTTTTTTAGCATCTTGGAGTCCAGCCCTACTTCTGCGAATAGCATCTGACACGGCTTGGATGGCTTCATCTTGCCCAACGACCCGCTTGTGCAGCACTTCTTCAAGTTTCAACAATTTTTCGCGCTCACTCTGTAACATCTTAGTAACAGGAATCCCTGTCCACTTGGCAACAACTTCTGCGATATCCTCATTGGTGACTTCTTCCTTGATAAGTGTATCACCCTTTTGTTGTTCTAGCATTTCATTTTGCAAAACTTCGAGCTTTTCTTGGGCTTCTTTGATTTTACCATATCGCAACTCTGCAACTTTACCATAGTCTCCAGCACGTTCAGCACGTTCAGCCTCCAGTTTAAAGTCCTCAATATCATGTTTTACTTTCTGAATGGAATCGACCACAGTTTTTTCACTTTCCCACTTGGCAAAAACTGTATTTCGTTTCTCCTTCAGATTTGCAAGGTCTACGTTCAATACTTTTAGTTTCGCCTTGTCGTCTTCTCGCTTTATGGCCTCTAACTCAATCTCAAGTTGCATTATCTTTCTATCCAGGACGTCTAGTTCTTCTGGTTTTGAATTTATTTCCATACGTAGTTTTGAGGCAGCTTCATCAATAAGATCAATGGCCTTATCGGGTAAAAATCGATTGGTGATATAGCGTTGTGAAAGCTCTACGGCAGCAATTACGGCCTCGTCCTTAATACGCACTTTGTGGTGTGCTTCGTATTTTTCCTTGATTCCCCTAAGAATTGAAATTGCACTCTCTGTATCTGGTTCATCTACCATTACCTTTTGAAACCTTCTTTCCAAGGCTTTGTCCTTTTCAAAATACTTCTGGTATTCGTCCAAGGTAGTTGCCCCGATGGCTCTAAGTTCTCCCCTGGCAAGGGCCGGTTTAAGGATGTTTGCCGCATCCATCGCACCCTGTCCACCACCGGCTCCAACCAGTGTATGAATTTCATCAATGAACAGTACAATACTACCATCTGAAGAAGTAACTTCCTTGATTACCGCTTTTAATCTTTCCTCAAATTCCCCTTTATATTTAGCGCCCGCAATTAAGGCACCCATATCCAGTGAGTAAATGATTTTATTCTTTAAGTTCTCAGGGATATCACCTTGGATAATTCGATGTGCCAATCCTTCGGCAATTGCAGTTTTGCCCACACCAGGTTCACCTACAAGCATTGGGTTGTTTTTAGTTCTTCTTGAAAGGATCTGTAAGATGCGTCGTATCTCTTCATCACGACCTATGACCGGGTCCAACTTACCGCTATCTGCCATTTGATTTAGATTTCTGGCGTATTTGTCCAAGGAGTTATAAGTCTCCTCCGCACTCTGGGATGTTACCTTCCCACCTTTGCGCAGTTCTTCTATCGCCGCCTTTAAATCTTTTTCTGTGACCCCTTGATCTTTCAGAATTTGCGAAATTTTGCTCTTTGATTTGAGTATGGCCAGCAGCAAATGTTCAATAGAAACGTACTCATCTTTCATTTTCTTGGCAATAATACCCGCTTCGGTCAAGCTTTTGCCTGCTTCCCTTGAAACCATGATCTCACCTCCAGAAACTTTTGGGAAATTCTCCAATTCCTTTGTAAGAATCTGGTTCAGTAAATTGGTGTTGACATTCAGTTTCTTTAAAATAAATGGAAGTACATTCTCGTCTACCTGCCCGATAGCTTTAAAAATGTGCTCATTTTCTATTTGTTGATGGCCCATTTCTTGCGCAACTTGTTGTGCGAACTGAACGGCCTCTTGTGATTTTATCGTAAAATTATTAAAGTTCATATTAGGCGTATTTTCTAGTTATAGTTTACTTTTGATTCATCAAGGTCAACAACCTTACCAAGTATTGCAAGCAGACAAAATGTCGGTTAGAGTCAATATAAATAGGACATTTCGGCAGTAGTAAGGAATTTGGAAACACGCGACTTAGAGATAAAAATTATACTATGGGATTATTCAGTGGGCTTTTTGGTAAGGCAAAAGAAGAAATTGGAAAAAGTGAAAAGAAGGTACCTTGGAGACCATTGACGTCAATTCATCAATTGGAGGAAATAGCTGAAAAATCGAATTCAAAAACACAGTTAATATTCAAGCATTCGACTACTTGTGGCATCAGTAGAATGGTGTTGAATACTTTTAATGCCAATTATGATTTCAACGAAAATCATTTTGATCTTTATTATTTGGATTTACACAGCAATAGGGAAGTTTCCAATGAAACTGGATATAAATTCCAGGTAATGCACCAGTCACCACAGCTTCTAGTCATTCGAAATGGAATAGTCGTAGATCATAATTCACATGGTGGAATAAATACATTGGATTTGAACAAGTATATATAAAAAAACCCTGACGGAAACGTCAGGGCTTTTTTTAATTGAACTTATGTCTGGTTAGAATACCTTTCAATCGGTCTTTTAGATTTTCACCTGCATCATAAACCATTTGTTCGTTTGTTGGAAAAGGTACCGCTGCCAGATTTAGCAATGAGATCAAATCATTGTCCAATGCCCTTTTATCCCCATTGTAGTTTGCATATACATGCTCAAATACAAATTCGCTCGATAAGGGATAAGAGTTTATTTTCTGCTTTGTTTCCAAATTTGAAAAACTAACCAATCCTGTAACCTGAGCAGTTTTGAATTGTGTGAATTGATAAAAATTACATTTGACAGTTTTGAATTTATCGACTTTAATATCATTCCCTAAACTATCTTTTACTACGTTGCCATTATTATCAAGTACATATTGATAACCATCTTTTACCTGCTTTTCTTTTATGATCTGCTTTTCATTTACTTGCTCAGGCGAAATATTGATGTCCCGCAATTCAACCTGCATATCATAATCATATGTAATATAGGATAGGTGATTCGTATGGTATTTCGTCCATTTATCCTCTAATCCAAAAGTGTTGAAATTCAACAACTCCTCTTCAAGCTTCGCAGGAATTATTTTGTCGGTATTGTTGACCATACCTACCCTGACGTAATCCTGACCCTTATCATAGGCTTCTTCCATTTTGGTTTTACTGTCAGAATACCCAGGATTAATTTCATTCAGGTAAATAAAATCATCAAATGAATTTCTGTAATCCTGCTTATTGGAAGCATTTTGGAGTAAATTCAGAGCATTGTCATATAGATAAGCAGAAAGATCTTCTTTAGTCGATATGATATCATTGTTATAGTTCCTAAAAGTGAACTCCGCATATCTATTTTGCTCAAGAACTTGTAACGGAAGCAATGGTTTAATAGTCTCTTGAATACGATTCAGGGTTTTATAACCCGTATAAATAGCTTCAAGATTAGCGGGGTTGCCATCTTTCTTTAAATAACCAATACGCTCCATTTCACGTTCCGTGTTTTTTTGGAAGGCCTCCTCCAGTAAAATAACATACTTTTGGTTACTTTTTTTGTCCTTGTTGTCCGATAATTTTTGAACGGCATTGTTAATGGCGTGTAAATAATTACCGGTGTTTATAGACTGTTGGGTTCTCTTAACACCGCTACAGGCTATAATAAAAAGTAAAATTCCGCTTAATAGTAAAACTTTTCTCATGACGTTTAAATTTGCTGTTTCAGGGTACATTTTCAACACTCGTGCCAAAACTGTGTTTGTTGATAACGTAAAACGACAAACTATCGTATTGTTTCGATGAAAAAACCTTATTAGGCGTTATTTTTTGATTTTGGATTCAAATACGGGAAGTAATTTAGTGGAGACTTTTCCAAAACCTATTCGCTGCCCTTTATCCTTGCAAAAACCCCTTATTACAATGGTATCATGGTCTTGTATAAACTTTCGTTCGCTCCCATCGTTCAGGGATACAGGTCTAGTGCCTTGCCAGGCTAATTCGAGCATAGACCCATAAGAATCAGGAGTTGGGCCAGAAATTGTACCGCTACCCATCATGTCACCACTATTTACTTTACATCCATTCACTGTATGATGGGCCAATTGCTGTGCCATCGTCCAATACATATATTTGAAATTTGATTTTGAAACGGTGGTTGATACGCCTTTATCCGTGATTATATCCAGTTCCAACTGAATATCAAAACTATGGTCACCGTTTTGAGCTAAATAGGGTAATGGTTTTGGATCTTGGTCTGGTCCTTTAACCCTAAAAGGTTCCAGGGCATCCAAAGTTACTATCCAAGGTGAGATGGAGGAAGCAAAATTCTTTGCCAAAAATGGGCCTAATGGAACGTACTCCCATTTTTGGATATCTCGGGCACTCCAGTCATTGAATAAGACCATCCCAAAAATATAATCCTCGGCATCATTAATTGGAATGGGTTCGCCAATTGAATTGGCATCAGTGGTGATAAAAGCCATCTCCAATTCAAAGTCAACCAACTTTGAGGGGCCAAATACCGGCGTATCAGCTCCTTTGGGAAATGTTTGCCCCTTTGGCCTGTGAATAGGCACTCCGCTTGGAATGATAGTAGAACTTCTCCCATGGTAACCTACGGGTATGTGCAACCAATTGGGCATCAGGGCATTTTCTGGGT
>CAZHJO010000159.1:0-6630 GCA_964532755.1 uncultured Maribacter sp.
ATAAAGCCGCAGTACAAAAAAGGGCAGTTTCAGGGGAAACAGATGTTTGGAATACCCCTGAGGGAATACCGGTAAAGAAGCATTTTACCAAAGAGGATATAAAGGATGCCGAGCACTTGAATTTTGCAGCGGGTGTACCTCCATTTTTACGAGGTCCTTACAGCACAATGTACGTTACACGACCGTGGACAATTCGGCAATATGCAGGATTTTCAACTGCCGAAGAGTCAAACGCCTTCTATCGCAGAAATTTAGCTGCTGGTCAAAAGGGACTTTCAGTTGCTTTTGATTTGGCAACGCACCGTGGTTACGATTCCGATCACCCCCGTGTTACCGGTGATGTTGGTAAAGCCGGCGTTGCCATTGATTCTATCTTGGATATGGAAATATTATTCGACCAGATTCCGTTGGATAAAATGTCGGTTTCTATGACCATGAACGGTGCTGTGCTCCCGATTATGGCATTTTACATTGCGGCTGCCAAGAAACAAGGTGTTTCTTTGGACCATTTGAGCGGGACAATCCAGAATGATATTTTGAAGGAATTCATGGTGCGTAATACGTATATCTATCCTCCATTGCCATCAATGAGGATCATCGGTGATATTTTTGAGTATACAACGCAGAACATGCCAAAATTCAATTCAATATCCATAAGTGGTTACCACATGCAAGAGGCAGGTGCAACTGCTGACATAGAGTTGGCCTATACCCTTGCCGATGGCATGGAATACATTAGAACAGGCTTAAAATCGGGTTTGATGATCGATGAATTTGCCCCTAGATTATCTTTTTTCTGGGCTGTGGGGATGAACCACTTTATGGAAATTGCCAAAATGCGCGCTGCACGTATGCTTTGGGCAAAGATCATTAAGCAGTTTAATCCTAAAAATCCAAAGTCAATGGCGCTGCGAACCCACAGCCAAACTTCAGGATGGAGTTTAAGCGAACAGGATCCTTTCAACAACGTTGCACGTACCTGTATCGAGGCAATGGCAGCCGGTTTGGGAGGTACACAATCTTTGCATACCAATGCCTTGGATGAAGCAATTGCCTTACCGACCGACTTCTCCGCTAGGATTGCCCGAAATACGCAGATTTATATTCAGGATGAAACGCAGATTACAAGAGCGGTTGATCCCTGGGCCGGTTCGTATTATGTGGAATATTTAACCCAAGAAATCGCTAAAAAGGCATGGGCACTGATTGAAGAGGTTGAAGAGCTTGGTGGAATGGCCAAAGCTATTGAAACAGGGGTTCCAAAAATGAGAATTGAAGAAGCTTCTGCCCGTAAGCAGGCACGATTGGATTCAGGCCAGGATATTTTGGTGGGCGTAAATAAATTCAAGACGGACGAAAAATCAAATATCGAGATTCTTGAAGTTGACAATACGGTTGTTCGGGATTCACAAATTGAGCGCTTGAAAAAACTAAGGGCCAGTAGAGATCAAGCAATTGTCGATACCAAACTTTCAGCCCTTTCATATTGTGCGGAAACAGGTAAAGGCAATTTATTGGAATTAGCCGTGGAAGCTGCAGAAAATTTTGCTACTTTGGGTGAAATTTCAGATGCTTTGGAAGTTCATTTTGGACGTCATAAAGCAGATACCAAATTGATTAGTGGCGTGTATAGTAAAGAAGTTGATAACGATAGCACATTTGTAAGGGCACAAAAATTGGCCGATAAATTTGCGGAGACAGAAGGTCGTCGTCCTCGGGTAATGATTGCCAAAATGGGTCAAGATGGCCACGATAGGGGAGCGAAAGTAGTCGCTTCAAGTTTTGCCGACCTAGGTTTTGATGTTGATATGGGTTCCCTTTTCCAAACACCGGAAGAAGTTGCGAAGCAGGCTATTGAGAACGATGTTCATTTCGTGGGTGCATCAAGTTTGGCTGCAGGTCACAAAACATTGATACCTCAATTGATCGGGGAGTTGGAAAAACTCGGTAGACCAGACATTATGGTCTTTGCAGGTGGTGTGATCCCTGAACAGGATTATGACTATTTATTGGAAAGAAAAGTAGCGGCCATTTTTGGCCCGGGATCCGTCATTTCTGAATCTGCAATTACGATAATGGAGAAATATTTGGAACAGGGATAGTTATTAACTGTGAATGTTCATGAAAAGAGGATGGGACTTGTTTGCATCCTCTTTTTTATACAGGACTAATCCCGTAAAGAAAGCGCCGCATTAAATGCGTCAAGAGCAGAAGAAACTGTGGCTGCATTCGCTTCTGACGGCCTATCCCATGTTACACCAGGAGACACACTACCGAACATCATGCCTTGTACCCAGATAGATTCAATATTCTTTTGAATAAAGAATTTGTATTCCTTTTTAGGACTATGTTGATTTAGGTACATCAAATGTCTCATAAATACCCCTTTGAACTGCTTCGCATCTGCATTGCAATCATCAGGTTCACAAAGGCGCTCAATTAAGATGAGGTCTTCATTGGTCATATGATTTAAAGTTGCCTCTGTAATGGCTTCGGCCTCTTTTAGATAAGATTCCCTGCCAGTTATCTTAAAAAGGTTTACGAGTCCTGTCAAGACTACACCTTGATTATAGGTCCATACATTTTTTGAAATCCTTTCCGATCCATTGATGCTTCGAACACCATCCTGAATGTTTCCATTTGAATCAATTAAGTTGGATTGTAACATCCATTCCCAAATTGTTGTTGCCCAGTTTAAAGCTGACCTACCGTTAACCTTTTTGGTTCCTGCCAAATGTAATCTAGTTGCCAAGGTCAGGGTTAATCCATTGCTTATAGAGCTTCTATATTTCACCCCTTTTTTCCAGTAAAGACCTCCTTTTTCACTCCAACCGGTTGTAATATCCTTAAAAATGACATTCGCCATATTGAGGTAATGTTGCTCACCTGTATAATCCCAGGCATCAAGCCATGCCAAAGCCCACCATCCCTCATCATCATAATAGTCATTGATATAATTCTTACATATCCAGGTTCCTTTTTTATCGGTGTCTTCTATCTCAAATTCCTTGGTTTTTTCAAAAGTATATGCAACGGTCTCCTTGAACCTGTCATCACCTATTAATTTTGCGTGATGTATTAAGGCAGATAATACATTGGCTCCATTCCACCAGGAAGTGGTATCCCATAGACCAGTTTCAAGATTATACCAATTATCCAATTGCAAGGTTAATTGCTTTGCCCGTTCCTCAACTTGGTTTTGTGCGAAGGTTTCCAGGCCCAACCCTAGAAAAAAAAATATTAGAAGGGGTAATTTTGAGCATCTTTGAAATTCACGAATCCTATAAGAGCCGATAATCATTATTTAAATAGATTTTTTAAACTCCTCAATAACTAATTGGGCTGCTTTTACCGGTGATATTTTTGCGGAGATGATCTCTTTTTCCAAAATGGAAAGGTGTTTGGCAATATTTTTGGAACCGTAGAACAATTGTTTTAATTCTTCATTTATATTGTTATACATCCACTGTATTTGCTGTCTGTTTCTATTTTTATTGAAATAACCATTTTCATCAACCAATGCTTTGTATTTTTCGATTTCATTCCAAACCGTATCTATTCCTATATTTTTTGTTGCTGATGCCGTAGTTACCACGGGACTCCAGCCCGACTCTGATTGGGGAAAAATATGTAAGGCATTTTGATACTGCCGCCGGGCCATTTCACTTTTTTTAATATTATCACCATCTGCCTTGTTTATTACCACCATATCAGCCATCTCCATAATTCCTTTCTTAATTCCCTGTAGTTCATCGCCTGCTCCCGACAACATCAATAGTAAGAAGAAATCAGTCATCCCATGAACTGCAGTTTCAGATTGGCCGACACCAACAGTTTCAATCAGGATTACATCGTAACCGGCTGCTTCACAAAGCAACATGGTTTCCCCTGTTTTATTGGCTACACCACCAAGAGTGTCGCCTGTGGCAGAAGGGCGTATGTAGGCATCCTCTATATTGGCGAGTTCCTCCATGCGCGTTTTATCACCAAGAATGCTGCCTTTTGAGCGTTGACTGCTTGGGTCAATCGACAGAATACCCACCTTATGTCCTTTAGTTATTAAATGCTTTCCAAATGCCTCAATAAAGGTGCTTTTACCAACTCCGGGAACACCTGTTATCCCAATTCTTACTGATTTACCGGAAAAGGGTAATATTTCCTGTATAATTTCCTTGGCCAGTATTTTATCACTTTCCAGATTACTTTCTACAATGGTAATCCCTCTTGAAAGAATAACACGGTCCCCTTTTAGGATACCATCAATATATTCTTTTGCCGATAATCTGCCTTTTGCTTTGTAGTTTTTCATTAATTATTGAATAATATCAAATTCACCTTAATTATTGAGACCATTCCGAAACATGCCTATGGTTTTACAGGTGGATAACAAAGGTAGTCATATTGCCAAGACACCACAATTGGGTATCAATAGGTTTCCAATCAGGATTTATGTGCTTGTCCTTATCGGAAATCAGCATTGATATTTTCAGTGGATATCACATTTGCCAAGTTTGCTAAAACATGATAAATTTCATGTTTATTGGTATTTTTTATCTTTATCCTTGTTGGGTTTTATAATAGAAAAAAGGATGGTTATGGACATACGGAAAACCTTCCTAATATCTAATGCGGGAGATAATTAGTGGGAAGTGTATCCCAACATTACAGAATTATAGTGAATAAATCAAAATTGCTCGATATATGGACAAACAGTTTAAGGTTACTGTTAACGATAGTTTATCGTTTAATATTACCAATGAGGACATAGTGAATATAGATGCGTTACCAACTTCAGACAAAACGTATCATATCTTGCAGGAAAACAAACCCTTTTTGGCCGAGATCATCGGTTCAAATTTTAATCAAAAGAAATATTCCGTGAAGGTCAACAACAGTATCTATGATGTTGAAATATCTGATGGGTTGGATCAATTGATCAAGGAAATGGGATTGTCTTTGGGATCAAGTAAGAATATTGATTCAATCCATGCGCCAATGCCCGGGCTTATTTTAGAAATCAATGTTAGGGTAGGCCAGGCGGTGAACGAAGATGATCCACTATTGATATTGGAGGCCATGAAAATGGAAAATGTAATCTTCTCTCCAAGAGACGGTATCATTAAATCAATATCGGTTAATAAAGGTGATGCCGTTGAGAAAAAACAATTATTGATAGAATTTGAATAATATCCTATGAAGAAAATATTAGTAGCCAATAGGGGAGAAATAGCTATACGAGTTATGAAGACTGCCCAAAAGATGGGAATAAAAACTGTTGCCGTATACTCCAAAGTAGATAGAAATGCACCCCATGTTAAATTTGCGGATGAAGCTGTTTGTATAGGAGAGGCTCCTTCGAACCAATCCTATCTTTTAGGCTCAAAAATCATTGAAGTGGCAAAAAGCTTAAACGTTGATGGTATTCATCCAGGGTATGGGTTCTTAAGTGAAAATGCCGATTTTGCAGAAGAAGTTGAAAAAAACAAGATTGTTTTCATAGGTCCAAAATCAAAGGCGATACGGGTTATGGGTAGCAAATTGGCGGCAAAGGATGCAGTCAAGAATTACAATATTCCCATGGTGCCAGGCATTGATGAAGCCATTACCGATGTTAAGAAAGCGAAAGTAATCGCCAAGGAAATTGGCTTTCCTATCCTAATTAAGGCATCTGCCGGTGGTGGTGGTAAGGGTATGCGCGTTGTAGAGAAAGAGAAAGACCTTGAATCACAAATGAACCGTGCTATTAGTGAGGCAACGTCGGCATTTGGGGATGGTTCGGTCTTTATTGAAAAATACGTCACTTCCCCTAGACATATCGAGATTCAGGTCATGGCAGATAGTCATGGGAACATTTTACACTTTTTTGAGCGTGAATGCAGTGTACAACGTCGCCACCAAAAAGTGGTTGAAGAGGCACCATCAGCCGTATTAACTCCTGAACTTCGTGAAGAAATGGGAATTGCTGCTACACAAGTTGCAAAAGCATGTGACTATTTGGGTGCAGGTACAGTTGAATTCTTGATGGATGCGGACCTTAAATTCTATTTCTTGGAAATGAATACAAGGTTGCAAGTAGAACATCCCGTGAGTGAATTGATCTCGGGGGTCGATTTAGTAGAATTACAGATTCGAGTGGCCCGCGGTGAAGCATTGAAGATAAAGCAGGAAAATCTGAAAATAAATGGCCATGCCTTGGAACTTCGGGTCTACGCTGAAGATCCATTGAACGATTTCTTGCCCAGTGTAGGAACATTGGAAACTTATAAGTTGCCTACAGGAGATGGGGTTCGCGTTGATAATGGTTTTGAAGAAGGTATGGATGTTCCCATCTACTATGACCCTATGCTTTCGAAATTGATCACCTACGGCAAAAATAGGGATGAAGCAATCCAAATGATGCTGAAAGCCATAGGGGATTACCATATTGAGGGCGTACAGACTACCTTACCTTTTGGTAAATTCGTTTTCGAACATGAGGCTTTCCGAACTGGAAATTTTGATACGCACTTCGTTAAGAATTATTATTCCCCCGAGGTATTAAAGGCAAAAACAAACGAAGAAGCTAAAATTGCGGCAATTATAGCGTTAAAAAAATATAAAGAGGATCAAAAAGTCTTACGAATACCAACA
>CAZHJO010000160.1:0-6580 GCA_964532755.1 uncultured Maribacter sp.
ATGAATTATCTGTAGCTTTGGGTATTGTCAGAATTGCTGAAAATGAAATGGCCAAGGTAGAAGCTAATGAAGTGGAATTGATTGAGCTTGAGATTGGTACGTTGGCCGGCATTGAATTTGATTCACTCGACTTCGTATGGCCATCGGCTGTGAAGAACACGGTTTTGGAGAAAGCGGAAAAACGCATTAATAAAATTCCCGCGAAAGCTCGATGTGGGGATTGTGAAAGGATTTATCCCATTGAATTCATTCATGACAATTGTCCCTATTGCAGCAGTTTCCTCAAGCGCATAGTGCAAGGTAAAGAGCTTCGTGTAGTAAGTTTGGAAACGGTTTAAAAACGCTTTGTCATTCCCGTCATAATTCCCTCTACCGGGGTATAATAACTTCGATTTCAGGATAAACAGCATTTATTTTCCCATAAAATTTTTTCATTATATGACAGATGTCATAATTCTTGGTCTAATGCTATGATAATTTTGTAAATAATCAAAATTTTGAGATATGGTAGCATTGACAAAAGTAGATCGAAGCCGTTTAATGGATGTTATCTGGGACATTCAACGTAAAAAAAGATTTATCGGGCATGATGATATAACCAAAATTGCACACGAGTTCAATATGTCTAGGATGGAACTTGAAGGGGTCATCACTTTTTACCATTTTTATCACCGGACGCATTCTGGTAATTTCACTATTTATCTCAACGATTCCATAATCTCTCAATTTGCGGGAAGAAAATCCGTATTAAAGGCATTTGAGGAAGCCATTGGTGTAAAACTCGGGAATGTTACCGAAGACAAAATGTTCGGGTTGTTTAAAACTCCTTGTATTGGGTTGAGTGACCAGGAACCTTCCTGTTTGATTAATTTCAAACCATTTGTCGACTTGACCCCAAAAAAGGTTTTTGATATTATCTCAAAATTAAAGGCAGGTAAAATGCCCTACGAGATATGTGATATCCCTAAAAGCAAAATGCACTACACTCCTGCTAAGGACAGAACGGTGTTCTTTAAACCCTATAAAAAGTTCTCATCCTTATCAAAATTAAAGGATTACGAGCCTGAAGAGGTAGTCGATTTGGTCATAAAATCTAAATTAACCGGTAGGGGAGGTGCATTTTTCCCAACGGGCCTAAAGTGGCAGTTTTGTCGTCGCAACAAAGCCGATGTGAAGTATATTATTTGCAATGCGGATGAAGGAGAACCTGGTACATTTAAGGATCGTGTCTTATTGCAAGAGCATCCTGAATTACTAATAGAAGGAATGATTATGGCCGCCTATGCGGTTGGAGCTTCGAAAGGGGCTATTTATTTGAGGGCTGAATATATGTATTTGAAAGAGCCACTTGAACAACTGTTGGCTGAGTATCGGGAAAATGGATATCTAGGAAAAATTTTAAATTTAAAAATACCATTTGATTTCGAAATGTATGTTCATATGGGAGCCGGGGCTTACGTTTGCGGAGAGGAAACGGCATTGATCCATTCAATGGAAGGGAAAAGAGGAGAACCAGGAACCAGGGAATATTTTCCAGTCGATAGAGGATACAATGGTAAACCCACTGTAGTCAATAATGTAGAAACGCTTTGCGCGGTGCCCAGAATATTGGAAATGGGACTGGACAAGTATTTAAAGCTGGGAACCGATGCTACCCCAGGAACAAAGCTTCTTAGCGTATCGGGTGATTGCAAAAGACCAGGGATGTTCGAAATAGAATGGGGAATGAAACTCAGGGATTTCTTGGACTTGATCGGCGCGAAGAATCCGGAGTTCATACTATTTAACGGATTTGCGGGCGAATGTCTGTCCTCGGCCGACTTTGATAGGGAAATATCAGGAGAAAACTTATTGGCCGAGCACATTCAGTTCGATTTTAAAGACCCCGTTGAATATGCCAGGAAAATGGTTGGTATAGGTTTGAGAAGTGGAGGATCAATTATGGTTTTTGACAAAGAAAAAGACCTCGTTGAAGTTTTAAAAAATGTCGCTGACTTTTTTGTTGCGGAATCATGTGGAATTTGTGTCCCATGTAGAACGGGCAATTTTTTATTGAATAAAAAGATCAATAAACTCATTTTGGGGCATGCCGAGCGACAAGATTTGGATGACATTAAAGATTGGAGCAAGATTATAAAGACCACCAGTCGTTGCGGATTGGGTAAAATGTCATCAACCGCATTAAACGATGCCATTCTAAAATTTCCTCAGGTTTTTGAAAAACGGTTGTCAGACAATACTGATTTCAATCAGGCATTTAGTTTAGAAGACGCCACTGCAGATTACAACAGAATCATTAATGAAATGACCTCCGATTATGAATAATTTAGTAAACCTTACAATTGATGGGAAAACCATCCAAGCTGAATCAGGGAAAAACCTTGTGGACGTTGCCAAACAAAATGGAATATACATACCTACATTATGTTATTTCAGGGATCTAAATCCGCTGGCCACTTGTAGAATTTGCACAGTCAAGCTCAATGGAAAAGATACAACAGGCTGCACAGTTAAGGTAGCTGAAGGTATGGAGATCGAAGTAAATTCTGCCGAACTCCTGGATAATCGCAAGGCAATCATAGAAATGCTTTATGCCGAAGGCAACCATTTTTGTCCTACCTGTGAGAAAAGCGGCAATTGCGACATGCAAAATCACGCTTATGATATGGGACTTACGGTTACACGGTATCCGCACGTATTTAGTGATAAAATAGTGGATTTTACTCCTAAGCGCATGATTATGGAATCTAACCGTTGCATATTGTGCAAACGCTGTGTTGAGGAAGTAAAGACCAAAGAGGGTCGGGATGTTTTTTCCTTTGTACAAAGAGGGATTAATACCCGGGTAAAAATCGATTATGAACTAGAGCAACAGCTAAGCGAATCAGAGGCCCTTAGAGCAATGAACCTCTGTCCGGTAGGTGCTATTCTAGTAAAGGGAATGATACAGGAACAACCCTTCGGAGAACGTAAATATGACCTGTTGGGTAAAGACATAAAACCCGAAGTAAGAGACAATAATATACATAAAAAGGAGAATGAAAAATTCATTGTCGCCACGACCTCACTAGCCGGTTGTTTTGGTTGCCATATGTCATTATTGGATATAGATACCGATTTATTGGATATCCTGGAAATTGCTGAATTCAACAAATCGCCATTAACAGATATCAAGAATTTCTCAAAACGCTGTCATATTGGCCTTATTGAAGGAGGATGTTCTAATTCTGAGAACGTGGAGGTGTTAAAGGAATTCCGGAAGAAATGTGATATTCTGGTAGCTTTTGGGGAATGTGCTATCATGGGAGGTATTCCTGCGATGCGGAATTTTGTACCACTACAGGAATGTCTTGAAGAAGCTTATCTCAATGGAGTAACCACTGAGATCGGAGCAGATGTTGTTCCGGGGCATGAGGATATTCCAAAATTGTTGAACAATGTTTATCCATGTAACGAAGTCGTGAAGATAGATTATTATATTCCGGGTTGTCCGCCCAACGCACAACATATCTGGAAAGTAGTTAAGAGCATCCTATTGGGCGAGGAGTTTTCAATAGCCCATGATGAATTTAAGTATGATTAATACGAAATAATATATTGATTATGTCACAAAAATTAGTAATAGATCCGGTAACCAGAGTTGAAGGACATGGTAAGGTCACCGTTCATTTGGATGATAAAAATAAGGTAAAAGATGCTTTTTTTCACGTTGTTGAATTCCGTGGTTTTGAACGCTTTATTCAAGGTCACCCCTATTGGGAAGCCCCAGTCTTGGTACAGCGTCTATGTGGCATCTGTCCCGTAAGCCATCATTTAGCCGCCGCCAAGGCCATTGACCAGATCGTAGGAATAGATCCTGAGGATCTTTCATTGCCAGCCCAAAAAATTAGAAAGCTCTTGCATTTCGGACAAGTGTTTCAATCACACGCCTTGCATTTCTTTTATCTCGCTTCACCTGACTTGCTTTTCGGTTACGATGCAGATCCATTAAAAAGAAACGTTGTAGGTGTAGCAATGGAATATCCGTCATTAGCCAAAAAGGGTATTTTAATGCGCAAATTTGGACAGGAAATCATAAAATTGGTGGCCGGGAAACGCATTCATGGTATTTCAACGACACCTGGAGGGGTTCATAAGAAAATTACCGTAAAGGAGCGCAGTTATTTTCTGGACGGCAAAGACATCCCATCGATTGATACCATGATCGACTGGTCTGTAGAGATCATTGACTTTATTAAAGAATACCATCAAAAAAATAAGGTTTTTTTAGATGATTTTGCTAGTTATCCATCCGGGCATTTAGGTTTGGTAAATAAGGAAAATGGATTTTTAGAGCTATATGATGGCCATCTAAGGGCTACTGATGCTAAAGGTAATATTACCTTGGACGACGTCCCGGACGTTGATTATAACCAACACTTTTATGAAGGTGTTGAAAAGTGGTCGTATTTAAAATTCCCTTACCTCAAGCACATAGGACGGGAAAATGGATGGAACAGGGTAGGTCCTCTTGCGCGAATTAACATTTGCGATGGCATAGAAACTCCATTGGCGGAGCAAGAGCGTAAAGCCTTTAAAGCAGCTTCCAATGGCAAGATCAATAATATGACCATGTATACCCATTGGGCAAGATTGATAGAGATCCTGTACTGTGCTGAAATGATGAAAAACCTCCTCGAAGATGACGATATATTAAGCAATGATCTTTTACGAAAAGGTAAACGAAGAGACGAGGGTATAGGAATTATTGAAGCACCACGGGGTACGTTGATTCACCATTATGAAGTAGATGATAAAGATCGTATTACACGATGTAATCTTATTGTATCCACTACACATAATAATGAAGCCATGAACCAAGCTGTTAGGTGGGTGGCCCAAAATGAAATAAGCGGTAAGCCAAAAGTGACCGAAGCCATGATGAATCAAATAGAAGTTGCCATTAGGGCCTATGACCCATGTTTGAGTTGTGCAACACACGCCATGGGACAAATGCCCTTAGAGCTTACGATATTTGATCAATACGGAAATATATTGGATGAAGGAATACGGCAGTAAGATATTGATAATTGGCATTGGTAATTGCGGACGGGCAGACGATGCTTTGGGCTGGGTGTTTATTGACAGAATAAATGAAAATTTGCCCGCTAATATTGATTGTGAGTACAAGTATCAACTGCAAATAGAGGATGCAGAGTTGATTTCACATTATGATGTTGTGTATTTCGTTGATGCCCACAAAGAACAATTTGACAATGGGTTTATATGCGGTGAAGGTTATCCCGTAGCCACGCATAGTTTCACCACCCACGAATTGGATCCAAAAACCGTTTTGTATCTGGCAAAGAATATTTATGACAAGCTGCCCAAATCGTATCTTTTGGGAATTTCAGGTTTAAATTTTGAATTAAAAATCGGTCTATCCGATGAGGCAAATGTGAACCTATCGAGTGCATTGGATTTTTTTAATGAAAAAGTACTACATTTAGTAAATTAAAACTCATTAGTTATGTGCGGTACATGTGGTTGCGGTAGTGAAGAGAATGGTGTTCGAATTTTAAGTCCGTTAGAAAATAATGGTCATCAGCACCATGTGCACGACCACGACCATGGTCATCACCATCACCATCACGGGCACGATCACACCCATGATCAGGCACACGATCATGACCATCACCATCATGAACATGGTCATACACACGATCATGACCATCATCACAAAACCGTTTTAGAGGTTGAGCAGGACATTTTACAGCACAATGAAATTATGGCCGCACGAAATCGAGGCTATTTTGAGGCAAAGAATGTTTTTGCCCTGAACTTGGTAAGTTCGCCGGGTTCAGGTAAAACCGCCTTGTTGGAGCGTACATTGAGTGATTTGAAAGACAAAATTCCGTTTTATGTCATTGAAGGTGATCAACAAACCCTGAACGATGCCGACCGTATTGCGGCCATTGAAATTCCCGTGATACAGATTAATACAGGTAAAGGATGCCATCTGGAAAGTGATATGGTGTATGAGGCCGTTAAAAAATTGGACATTCAGGATAACTCTGTATTGATGATCGAGAATGTAGGAAACCTTGTTTGCCCGTCTATGTTCAATTTGGGCGAATCCAAAAGGATTGTCATAATCAGTACTACCGAGGGAGTCGATAAACCCATTAAGTATCCTGATATGTTTCATAGTTCGGATATTTGTATCATAAATAAAATTGATTTATTGCCCTATTTGGATATTGATATTGAGGAGCTCAAGGCTAACGCCCTCAAGGTTAATCCAAAATTGCAATTTTTTGAAATATCAGCCACCAAGGAAATAGGATTAGACGCATGGTACAAATGGCTAAAGGACAATATCAAATCATAAGAACCAGAATTAAATCAAATCGTAAATGTGCCTATCCATTCCAGGAAAATTGATTGAAATAACTTCCCAATTGGATGAAACCTTTCGCGTAGGTAAAGTGTCGTTTGATGGAGTTGTCAAAAAAGTAAGTCTAACCTTGGTACCAGAAGCAAAAGTCAATGATTATGTCATGGTGCATGTTGGTGCTGCCATAAGTGTGGTAGACGAGGA
>CAZHJO010000161.1:0-6485 GCA_964532755.1 uncultured Maribacter sp.
TGAAAAAATCGGGGCCGGCCAATTTATTATGCAACCCAACATCAATTATATCCAAAGTCTCATCAGCGGTGGTGATCAATTGCTCCAATTGTAGTTTTTTATATTTCCAGATAAATTGGAGTAGATCCTCTCGCATTGCCCTAAATTAAAAAATCCCACATAATAGCGGGATTTTTCTCAAGATATTTTAAAGGCCTTTATCGGATAACGTCACCTTTCCAGGCTATGATACCGCCTTCGAGGTTATATGCATTTCCAAATCCGATTTGTGTCATAATAGCACAAGTCTGCCGGCTTCTATTCCCAGACCTACAATAAACATAATAGTTTTTGGACTTATCCAGTTTCTGCAATTCCGATACGAACTGTTGCCCTAGATAAATATTGATATTAGTAGCATTAGGAATATATCCTTCTTGGAATTCTTTCGGAGTTCTTACGTCTAGAATAAAAGCATTATCATCAGCATTTAACTTTTCCACCCAATCTTCCTGAGATAAATCTGCCATTTTATTGATTTTAAGTGGCAAAAATAAGACAATTATTGAAAATTCAATGATTAAGGATGTATTACCGATTTAATTATTCCCACATTTTTATTTTTAACAAAACATTACCTTTTCAAGTAAGGATTCAAGGTAAATTATAAATACATTTGTATATACAATTGTTGTAAGTACATGAATGTTGAAGAACAGATTAAGACCACAGAGCAAATTCCTCAGGAACGGAGGACGATCATCCATATGATGTTGGTCAACAATCGTATTAACGAACAAATCGCAATAGCATTGAAACCTTTTGATATTTCTATACAACAATTCAATGTTTTACGAATTTTAAGAGGTCAGAAAGGGAAACCGGCCAATCTTTCAACCTTGAATGAAAGAATGGTCACCAAAATGAGTAACACCACTCGTTTGGTTGATAAATTAATAAGAAAAGGTTTTGTAGACAGAATAACCTGCCCGTCCAATAGAAGAAAAGTGGAAATCAATATAACCGCAAAGGGTAAGCAAAATTTAATTGAAATGAACAAAGCAATGTGCCAAACCGAAGGTGACCTTGTCAAAAACTTTTCAGTTGAAGAATTGAATATATTAAATGGATTATTAGATAAATTTTAATTTTTAACAGTAATAAATAACAATTTGTAATCATGAAAAATAATTTTTTAACATTGTCCTTGGCAATAGTACTAGGGTTTACCGCAACGGCAACTGAGCCCATAGATGGCGTAAAAAGAGAAGTTAAAACTGAGGAAAGTACAGTTACATGGAAAGCGTACAAGGTTACCGGATCACATACAGGTACAGTTAGCTTAACAGAAGGCACCTTAATGTTTGACGATGGTAAACTCACAGGAGGCGATTTCACAGTTGATATGGCTACTTTGGTAAGCACCGATTTAGAAGGGGAATATAAAGGCAAATTGGAAGGTCATTTGAAATCTGATGATTTCTTTGGGGTTGTTTCACACCCTACTTCTTCCTTGATTTTTACTAAAGTGGAAACTTCAGGCAAAAACTCTTATGAAGTTACCGGTGATTTGACCATTAAAGGTATCACCAAAAAAGTTTCCTTTGATGTCTCTGTTTACGGAAGCAAAGCTACTGCTACAATGAAAATTGACAGAGCCCAATATGATGTGCGATACGGTTCCGGCAGTTTTTTCGACAACTTAGGTGACAAAACAATCTATGACGAATTTGATCTAGTCGTTGATTTGGTATTTTAATAGACTTGACCTCACAAGACTAGCCCTATAAACCAAAAAGTATATGGGGCTTTTTATTTTATAAAAATGTATCGATTGTTTAAAAAATCATTTCTATATTTGAGGCAATGAAAAATAAAGGAACAAATACATGGTGGTGGAATACCTTACGTAAAACGTCGTGAGCTAAGCATCATTGTAGTAATACTATATAAAAGGCTTGTCTATCACGACAGGCCTTTTTTAATTATAAATTCTGATCATGGATTATCAATTTAAATCGCATCATAAAAAAATACTCGCGGATACAATTACTCCTGTGAGTGTATATTTAAAAATACGTGATAAATTCCCGAACAGCATTCTTTTGGAAAGTAGCGACTATCATGCCAATGACAATAGTTTTTCTTATATCTGTTGCAATCCGGTTGCATCAATTAAAATTGGGGATGAAACTGTTGTAGAACAGTACCCTGATGGCACTATCGTGAACAAGGCAATCACCCCTAATATCGATGTCGTTAAAATAGTGCATGACTTTAGCCAGAATTTTAAAGCCGACTCAAACTCATTCAAATTTATAAATAATGGGTTGTTTGGTTACATGGCTTATGATGCGGTAATGTATTTTGAAGATGTTCAGATTGGAAAAAAGGAAGGTATCCTGAATATTCCTGATATTTATTATGCTGTATATCAAAACATAATCGCCATCAACCATTTTAAAAATGAGGCTTTCATCTTTGCACATTGCTATGAATCTGAAAGTAATATTGCTGAGATCGAGCACATCCTGAACGTAAAGAACTTTGCCTCTTATAACTTCAATAAAGAGGGGAAACCTACATCAAACTTAGCAGATGAAGAATACAAAGAACATGTAGCTTTGGCAAAAAAACACTGTCAACGTGGTGATGTTTTTCAATTGGTATTATCCCGAAGGTTTTCTCAAGGGTTCAAAGGTGACGAATTCAATGTTTATAGAGCATTACGATCCGTAAATCCATCTCCTTACTTGTTTTATTTTGATTATGGTGATTTTAAGATTTTTGGCAGTTCACCTGAGGCGCAATTAATTGTTAACGATGGAAGAGCGGAAATACATCCTATAGCCGGTACTTTTAAAAGAACCGGGGATGATGAGAAAGATGCTAAACTGGCTAAAAAATTAACCGAAGATGATAAAGAAAATAGTGAGCATGTCATGCTAGTCGATCTCGCTAGAAACGACTTAAGCCGAAACGGCAATATGGTAAGCGTTGAGAATTATAGGGAGGTGCAGTTCTTTTCGCATGTAATCCATTTAGTTTCGAAAGTAACCGGGCAAAAGAAAAAGAATATTACTACTATGAAAGTGGTGGCCGATACTTTTCCAGCGGGGACATTAAGTGGAGCTCCCAAGCACATGGCCATGCAACTCATTGAAAAATATGAGAAGACCAACAGGGGATTTTATGGTGGGGCAATAGGTTTTATGGATTTTAATGGAAACTTTAATCATGCCATTATGATTCGAACATTTCTAAGTAAAAACCACCAATTGCACTATCAAGCCGGGGCTGGCTTGGTGGCAGCTTCAAATCCAAAGGACGAATTACAGGAAACATATAACAAGCTAGGCGCTTTGACCAAGGCCTTGGAAATTGCGGAAACCATCTAAAATTTCCAAAATCAAGATAATTATGAAAAAAGTATTGGTAATTGACAACTATGATAGCTTTACATATAATCTAGTCCATTATTTGGAAGATCTTAAATGTGAGGTTGTCGTAAAAAGAAACGACCTACTAAGCTTAGAGGAGGTTGATGCTTTTAATAGGATTGTACTTTCCCCAGGTCCGGGTATTCCTGATGAAGCCGGTCTTCTCAAGGAAATCATCGCAACATATGCCCCCACCAAAAGTATTTTTGGGGTATGTCTGGGGCAGCAGGCGATTGCGGAAGTCTTCGGAGGTTCTATAATCAATTTGGATGAGGTGTATCACGGAATAGCCACGAAAATCAAAGTGATCAAAGATGATGTCTTGTTCGATGGATTACCAAGGAAAATTAAAGTCGGACGCTATCATTCCTGGGTAGTTGATCCAGCTGTACCAGAGGTTTTGGATGTGACCTCCATTGATAAAAGAGGGCAGATTATGTCTTTACGACACAAGAAATACAACGTTAGTTCAGTACAATTCCATCCTGAATCCGTATTGACCCCTCAGGGTAAGACAATTTTAAAAAACTGGTTAAGAGACCGTGAATAAAAGAGATACTGAAATAAACTCAGCATAGATGAAAGATATTTTAAACAGATTGATCAATCATGATATCTTGACCAAAACCGATGCAAAACGGGTTTTGGTCAATATCGCCAATGGGGAATATAATACCAGTCAGATTGCGGCTTTTCTGACGGTGTACATGATGCGAAGTATAACCATTGAAGAACTTGAGGGATTCCGAAATGCACTATTGGAACTATGCCTGGCTATTGATTTATCAGAGTACAATCCTATTGATTTATGTGGTACCGGTGGAGATGGCAAGGACACCTTCAATATCTCTACTTTAGCATCATTTGTTACCGCAGGAGCTGGAGTAAAAGTAACCAAACATGGGAATTATGGGGTTTCCTCTACATGTGGTAGTAGTAATGTATTGGAGTTTTTAGGGATAAAATTCAGTAACGAAGCTGATTTTCTTAAAAAGTCAATTGATGAGGCTGGAATATGCGTATTGCATGCACCATTATTTCACCCGGCTATGAAAAATGTTGCGCCGATACGAAAAGAGCTTGCTGTAAAGACCTTTTTCAATATGTTGGGACCTATGGTCAATCCTGCATTTCCGACAAACCAAATGGTAGGGGTGTTTAACTTGGAATTAGCACGTATGTATGGCTATTTATATCAAAATACCGATAAGAATTTTACGATCTTACATGCTTTGGATGGTTATGACGAGATTTCACTGACCGGCGCTACAAAAACAATTTCGAACGATTCCGAAGGCATATTGAATCCGGAAGATTTTGGAGTGTCTAGTGTAAAGCAAGACCAAATCGTCGGTGGGGATGATATAGAGGAATCTGCGAAGATCTTTATGAAGATTTTAAATGGAAAAGGTGTTGAAGCACAGAACAATGTTGTCTGTGCTAATGCAGGAATCGCTATTGCAACTGTGAATTGTGTAAGTCCAAAGGAAGGATTTGAGATAGCGAAGGAGTCTTTGTTATCGGGAAAAGGATTAAAGGCCTTAAATAAATTACAGACGCTAAGCGCATAATTAAAATACGAATGAATATTCTTGACAGCATCATTGCGGACAAAAGAAAAGAGGTGGATCTTAAAAAAAGATTGATTCCCATTTCACAATTGGAAAATGCCACGCTTTTCAAAAGGGAAGCTCTTTCCTTGGCCAGGGCCTTACGCAACAGTGACACTGGAATTATCGCTGAACATAAACGTCGTTCTCCTTCCAAAGCGGTGATCAATCAAGATGTAAACGTACATGATGTTGCTAAAGGGTATGAAGGCTCGGGAGCTTGTGGCATGTCTGTCTTAACTGATGGCAAATATTTCGGAGGCTCGCTAGACGATTTACTACTCGCTAGGGCAGTGGTAAAAATGCCCTTGTTAAGAAAGGAATTCATCATTGACGAGTATCAGATAATCGAGGCCAAGGCAAACGGAGCAGACGTCATTTTATTAATTGCCGCTATATTGACCCAATCTGAAATAAAAGCATTTTCAGAATTGGCAAAAAGCCTAGGCCTGGATGTTTTGTTAGAGGTTCATGATATAGTGGAACTTCAAAAATCAATTGTGCCAAGTTTGGATATGCTAGGCGTAAACAATCGTAACTTGAAGACCTTTGAAGTTAGTCTTGAAACGAGTAAGGCCTTATCAAAAGCAATCCCGGATGACTTTGTAAAAGTATCAGAGAGCGGTATTAGTACTATCGAGGCCATTCAGGAGTTAAGGTCTTATGGCTATCAAGGTTTCCTTATTGGTGAGAACTTTATGAAAACCGAAGATCCTGGTAAAAATGCAACTGAATTCATAAAATCCCTTGCGCAAATAGTATAGAATCAATATGAGCAACTATTATAAAAATACTGATGATTCGATATGGGAACCTCTTAAGATAAAGATATGTGGGATGAACCTGAATACTGTGGAAGTAGGAGCCTTAAAACCTGACTATTTAGGTTTTATTTTCTGGGAGCAATCCAAAAGGAATTTTGATGAAAAGTCATTGATTCTGCCACATAGGATAAAGAAAGTCGGTGTTTTTGTAGATGGGCGCATAGAAGCGATAATTGAAAAGGTCAAAACGCACCAACTTTTGGCCGTTCAATTGCATGGCAACGAAAGTTCCGAATATTGCAATGCCTTGAAACAATTATTAAAAGGAGTAGCAATTATTAAGGTCTTTACGATAAGGGATGAATTCAATTTTGAAGAACTCAAACCATTCGAATCGGTCTGTGATTATTACTTATTTGATACCAAAGGTAAATTGCCTGGTGGAAACGGGTTAAAATTCAATTGGGAAGTATTGAAGGGTTATCCCTCTAAAAAACCATATTTTCTTAGTGGAGGCATTGGTTTAGAGGACTTGGATCATATTAAGGAATTTATGAAAAGACCTGAATCCAAACAGTGTCATGCTGTTGACGTGAACAGTAAATTTGAAATAGAGCCTGGACTTAAAGACCTTGAGAAATTGAAAGATTTTATAAATAATTTAAAATGAGATATAACGCAGACGCAAAAGG
>CAZHJO010000162.1:0-6484 GCA_964532755.1 uncultured Maribacter sp.
AAGGGCGAATTGACCACCTATCAGGGTATATGGATGGTTTCAAACTTTGGAAAACACTCTTTGAAGATGGTGTCCAGGGTATTATAAGAGGAGATATAAGCTTCAGAGGTGGGGAAATCCCTAATCAATTAGTTGTACGATTATTTACTGGCTGTGCATTATGTACCGACTTTTCAAATTTGCAGGATTACGAAAAATATAACATCCCAAAACAAGAAGTGCCTGATTTTTTATTAAAAAATGAGAATGAAAGTTTGGGTGATTGGAGAGATAGATTGTATCAGCAATATCGTATTCCGATGGTGCTTTCTGCCTTGTCGGATTTAAAACTTGGCTATGTAGAACAAATTACTCCGCTTCTATCCAGGAGAATAAATAAAACAGTTTTATCATTACCAGTTAATTTACGTGCTCAAAAATTGCTGTTCAAAAAAATTGTTGACGAATTTGAACCGAAAATTGACTATGCCAATAAAGGTGCAACTGCTAGGCCTAAAGCCATTTTAAAGTCAGAAAAAATCGTTGCTTTGATGAAAAAAGAAATGAGTTCTGATTACGCCAAATCAATTTTTTCAAATGATTTTCTGGATTACGCTATTGGATCAATGAAGATAAAAACAAACAGTGAAGGTCGAAAATCAAATAAAAAAAAATTGATGGCTTATCTAAAAGGTATAGTCCCATGGTCTATTAAATATAGATTGCTCTCGGTCAGGAAACGATCCTTGGACCCCAACGTATTGGCTTTTCGGATATTTATGATTATTTATATGCATAAATTATTAAATATAGGGGATTAACAGCCGGGTTAAACAATTACCCAGACAACCGATTGTTTTGGTCTTGCATCACAATAATTTTTAAAGTATAATTTAAAAAACATATGAAAAGTTGTTCAAAATTCCCCTTTAAATTTATATGCTACATCTTAATAAATAATGTATTATGAAAATATTGATGCTCATACCGAACAATAGGCTAGGAGGTGCCGAACAATACCTCTTAACGATTGCTAAATATTTTCAAGAAGAAAATCTGGACATTTATTTTTTTTATAAAAAAGTGGACTATAGTTCTTGGAACAAGTTAGCTGAAAAGACGAATGTGAAAGTAACCTTTTTTTCAAGAAAGAATGAAAGGAGGGGTATTTTTAAGTTTTTCCGTTCTATGACAAAAAACAGGACCAGCTACGATATTATCTTTACATCGAATGTAATGGCCACTGGTTTAATTGGCTTGATGAAGTACGCCGGTTTCTTGAGAACAAAAAGATTTGTCGGAAGAGAATCAACATCCATTTTTTTAAGATACAAAGGTTTGAAACTGTACAAGTACTTATTCTTCTATAAAACAGGTTATAAAAAACTTGACCTTTTAATCTGCCAAACAGAATTGATGGCACAACAGCTAATAGAGAATGTGCCTTATTTAGAAAAGAAAATCAAGGTATTGCACAATCCTGTTAACGTTGAAGAAATAAGTATTTTGGGTGACCAAGAAATCGATTTCGATTTTGGCGCTGGAATACCACAATTCATCGTTTCAGCTGGGCGCTTCATACCCGAGAAAGGCTTTGATATTCTAATAAAGTCATTTGCAATGCTGAAAAAAGACAGGCCTAATTTAAAACTGGTCATACTTGGTAATGGTCCCTTGAACGCAAGCTATATTCAATTGGCCGAAGAGCATAACCTTGTAGGAGATCTCTATTTTCCAGGATATGTACAAAACGTATACCCTTTTTTTAAAAAAGCAAGCTTATGTGTGGTCTCATCTAGAATCGAGGGGTTTCCCAATGTTCTGTTGCAAATGATGAGCCAAAACGATAAAGTAGTATCTACTTTATGCGCTGGGGGCATAGACAAAATTAATGGCGTACAAACCGTTGAAACCGATAGTGTCGAAAATCTGTACATGGGTATGCGTTCATGCCTTGACAACGACACAAAAATCAATAGAGAACTGTTTGACGATTACTTGGATAAAAATGATATTCACGCTTTCATGAAAAAGCTAATTTAACGACTGATTATGAATAAAAATCAAAAAAAAGGCCACTTTATCATTTCCCTTGACTTTGAAAAACTATGGGGAGTAAGGGATAAAAGATCAGTGAATGACTATGGGAACGTCATAAAAAATGTTTCGACCATTATCGAGAGGACACTGGAACTATTCGAAAAGTTTCATGTCAAAGCTACATTTTCAACAGTAGGCCTATTGTTTGCAGAATCAATAGATGAAATACTCGATCACTGCCCCGCTATCAAACCAACTTACGATGACATGAACCTTTCACCATACAACGGGCATTTTGAGTTGGTCAAACCAAAAAGCAGCAATGATCCATATCACTATGCACCAGATTCTATTCTACTTATAAAATCGTATAATCAAGATATTGGCACCCATACCTTTTCACATTATTATTGTATGGAAAAAGGGCAAACAAATGATCAGTTCAGAGAAGATATCATTTCGGCATTGAACATAGCAAAAAAATACAACATCGAGCAGTCATCAATAGTCTTCCCTAGAAATAATGTGAACATAGAATATCTAAATATCCTAAAAGAGTTGGGTATCAAATCTTACCGAGGCAATTTCGAACACTGGGCATATGAAATCTTGGATCACAAGCTTAAAAAAGAAGCACAGCGCGTATATCGTCTGTTCGATTCATACATAAACCTATCCGGGTGCAATACGCACAACCTTAATCAATCAATTACGTCTTTACCTATGAACATACCTGCCAGTCGATTCCTCAGGCCTTATTCAAACAAGCTACGTTTTTTAGAGCCCTTAAAGCAGAAAAGAATAAAAAGCAGCATGACACATGCCGCAAAAAATGGAGAAATGTATCACCTTTGGTGGCATCCTCACAATTTTGGGAGTAACATGGAACAGAATTTTCAGGGATTGGAAGATATTTTGAAGCATTTCAAATTTCTTTCGGAAACTTATGGTTATAAGTCGGCTTCAATGGAATCTCTTACCCACGAATTAAATAACTGAATTAGATAGAACGCTATGTCCATTTGGGTGTCGCATATATCAAAGTTCTTTACAGGGTAATTCTTTCGTTAATCTACGGCAAAGTAAGTGAACGGAAATTGCAAATAAATTACTAAAGACTTAATTGCGATCCATTGTCACGTCAAAGACCCAGGGTCGAATATCCAAATTATCTTTAACCTTGCTGCTGGAATCCTGAAAGGTTATCACTTAGGGTGTTTTACTACTATTGGTGAATTACGAATCCTTACGAATTAAATTGTATTTCATGAGTAAGGGATGAACTGATTTTTTTGTTTTATTAAGTACGGTAGATTAGAGCGAGGTGACAAAAAACACCATCGATTTAATCCGTGGATTAAGCTCTAAATTATCTTAATACACTATCAGATACAGTTAGGATAAAGACTAAAAGAACTGAAAAAAGATTACATTTTTCTTCTGAATTATCAGTAGGGTAAACATTCTGATTAAGAAGAGGCATTCCTAATCAATTCATCGACACACATCCGTCTATACTGCCTTTATTCAAGGACACCTGCCGTGCCATTAAGAGTTAATTGGGGAATGGGGTGAAAGTTGCAGGAATAACAACACCTAAGTTAAACTAGGCTCCTTTCAAAAGGAAATTCTAAATATTTTACATACCTTTTCCCTTGTATTCAACTGCATCCAAAAAGATATAATAATTGCATGCTACTAGTTTATTGTTACGTCAACGCTTGATTTTTCTTAATCTGAAAAAGTAGAGCAATAAATTTCTCCAAGATATAAAATATGGAAGAGGGTCCTTGTGACTAAAAACAGCATGGGTAATTCGTTTACTGAACAGCATTTTGAAAACCCGGGGTAAAACACCTAGCCAGTGATCAAGAACGAGGTTATAGAATATTCCTTCTAACCAGAAATAAAAATTAGGCACCCCTTTATTCGGTGCTTCTTTTATACTATTGGTTTCCTTATAGAATTTAGTTAATACAAAATTCCTACCCCGAATTGTTGCGGTATAACCCCATGACCAGTTTCTAGTGTTTAGTTCAATGAAATAATAGTTTCCGTTATTTCCTTTTTTAAGTTCAAAATGGAAAATGCCTGTATACTCAATATATGTTAAAAATGGCGCAACTAACTCCATAAGTTCAGGTTCTTCTATGGTATGAGCCATAGACGCAACCCCATTACCTTTTGGTCTTTGGGATATCTTTCCGCCAGTATAGTAAACAAATACTTTTCCTTTTTCAGAATAACCTCCACAAACAACTATACTGCGATCATCTCCTGGAATATACTCTGAAACCAGGGTATCAATACCTTGCGAAAGACATTTATCACAGAATTCTGCTAATACCTCCTTTGACTTGGTTATTTTAGTCTTAAAAGGATTGGATGGGTTTTGAGAAGTAGGTTTTACAATGTAAACCAAACCATCATCGACATCCTTAATTTGCTGAAGATCCGTAATGGTCCAGGACTTTGGCACTAGAATTCCTACCTTTTGGCAAATCCTAATCTGTTCGTTCTTTTCCAATAGATTCAAATCTGAGTAAGGAATAGAGAAATGATCTAGTTTGCTCTTGTTGGCCCATAATAATTGCACATTTCTATCACTACAGTAGTATGGCACGACTTTTAAAGCTACTTTATTTATTGCAATAAGTATGTCTAGAAGTTCATCATGTTCATCATAATTAAAGCTATGATCTACAGCATTGGAGTAGGAAATCGGGCTACCATTCCAAGTGACCCCCACAACGATAAGTTCTTTATCAACCTTTAGGCTTCTTGCCACACCTAATCCATTTATAAAGCCGTCGAGAACCAATGCAATCGTTTTATTTCTGAGTTTTGATATGTCATTATTGCTCTTCATTGTTTGGGTATTATTTTATTCAATATTAAAAGTAGTTTAAGATTTCCGTTTACAAATATTTATCCGTTCTTTATAGCTATTTTGAGGACGACTTACATGGATTGTAATTTTAATGTCAATTGTCCGTTTAGATGTAAGACGTGCCAATAAATCTCAACTTTATATCAATAACAAAACTTTGGGAAAAGTATTGGAACATTACAAATTGTTAACCGAAAAAATTGGATTTGAATCAGCTCTATGGAATCTATTTATGAAAATGGATAAAGAATTAAAAACATGGAACCAAACACCTCTATAGAGAAAATGAAAGAAAACATTATTTTTAGAAAATCTACGCCTGAAGATGTTCCAAACATAATCGAACTTCTAAAAATCGCATTAGGGGATTCCTCCAAGAGAAGTTTAGAGATATGGAATTGGAAACACGTAAATAACCACTTTGGAGGTTCGGAAGTATATGTAGCCGAACTAAATGGGGAACTAATTGCTGTGCGAGCCTTTATGCAATGGCAATGGAAAAATAGCAACGGAAAAAAAATGAAATTTCTCCGGGCTGTGGACACCTGTGTGTCACCAAAACACAGACGAAAAGGCGTATTTGTAAACCTAACGAAATATGTGCTTGAAAAGTCGAAAGAAAAAGGATATCATGCAATTTTCAATACTCCGAACGATAAGAGTATAGGAGGTTACCTAAAACTAGGGTGGCAAATTAATAGGAAAATCGGTGTAAATATATTGTTCAATCCGTTTTTTTTCTTGACACATTTTTTTGTTCGTGAAAACGAAAGTAATCTGCTCAAAAAAGACTACACATTCGAAAATTATGGCGAAGATCCAAGCTTGTTCACAGAAAAATCAAAAAGTTTTTTTGAATGGAGGTACAATAATAACCGTTTGGTAAAATACTTTGTCAAGGCATTTGACGATAAAATCGTCTTCGTTTACCGATTAAAAAGGCATAAATTGTTCAATGAGTGTAGAATTGTTGATGTCTTTAAACTGAACAATGAATACGATGCCGATATGCTTCCAAAAGGTCTTGCTTTTTTCTCTAAAAAATATATGGTAGTTTCATTCGCAAAAACACTGTTCAACAAATCATTTTTGGCCCATCGTCTTTTTATTCTACCAATATTAACCCATAAAGGACCCAATTTGGTCACGAAAAACTTAAACCTTTCACAAAATGAATATGAACTATTGTTTGATAAGAACCCTAAATCATGGGGGTTTCATTTGGGCGACATGGAACTTTTTTGACATATGAAAAAGAAAATAATTAGAATTACAACCATACCAGAATCACTCGGTAGACTATTAAAAGGACAACTAAAATTCATGGCTGACCACTATGAAGTAATAGGTGTTTCTTCGTCCGGGAAAGGCATTTTAAATCAAGTCGGTAATGCGGAGGGAATTAGAGTCCTTCCCATCGAAATGACTCGTAAAATAACGCCTTTCAAGGATTTAGTGGCGGTATGGCAGTTGTATAAAATATTACGAATAGAGAAGCCATTTATAGTGCATACACATACTCCAAAGGCAGGGACTATTGGAATGTTGAGCGCTTATTTAGCGGGCGTCCCAAAT
>CAZHJO010000163.1:0-6468 GCA_964532755.1 uncultured Maribacter sp.
AAAACAAATTATAATGTTAGAACAATTAAACCAAATAAACGAAAGGCCTCAATTATGGGGTCATTATACAGCAGAAGAATTGTGGACGGACGAATATACCTCCCAACAAATGCTGAATTATCACTTGGCTGAAGACCTTGATATCTCTTCCAGAAACAAGAAATTCCTGAAGCGGTCGGCCAATTGGATTGTAGAAAAATTCAATCTCAATGCGGATAAAGCAGTGGCCGATTTCGGTTGCGGACCTGGTTTGTATACCTCTGTATTTGCAATAGCAGGAGCAAAGGTAACCGGCATTGATTTCAATGAAGTGGCTATTAATTATGCAAAAGAAAAGGCGACTGAGGCTAATCTCAAGATTGCTTACAGCGTAGCCAATTATTTGGAGTATAAAACTAAATCGAAGTTTGATCTGATTACCTTGATCTTTTGTGATTTCTGTGCACTGAATCCTGAACAAAGACAGACAATGCTCCAGAAGTTTAAGAAATCATTAAATGAGGATGGTAGAATATTACTGGATGTGTTCTCACTAAATACCTATAACAATAAAAGCGAAGTAGCCACCTATGAAAAGAATTCCTTATTCGGTTTTTGGTCTCCCAACGATTACTATGGATTTTTAAATACATTCAAGTATGACGAGGAAAAGGTGGTGCTCGATAAACACACCATCATCCAGGAAAATGAGATTAAAGTCATTTACAATTGGCTCAAGCATTATTCCGTGGGGGAAATTAGCAAGGAGCTTGAAGATGTTGGATTAGAGGTTGAGGAAGTATTTTCCAACGTAGCTGGTGATGAACACTCTGAAGATGCCATGGAGATATGCGTTATAGCAAAACCCAAAAGATAATTTCTTTATTAAAAACCTGGCTTAAACTTACAATCCCGGGCAGTTGAAGCAAAGCAGTTTTTTGATGACCTAAAAAGTTTGGACATAGAGGTAAAGACAGAATTAATAGATATGATCACGCATAAGAATAGAGATCATCACCTGGAGAATATGATATAAAAACTATTAAACTATCACATAAAGTATTGCGCAATGAAAAAAAATGATACAAGCATTAAGCCCTGGCATAGAATACGATCTTTATGTATCGTATTTTTCATTATAACCTGTTTATCATCATCTGTTGGTATAGCACAGGTTCAAACCAATTGGCCACGAACAACCAAATCAGAAGATGGAACAACGATTTCTTATGAGGTATACGGTGAAGGTGATGTATCTCTGGTTTTTATTCATGGCTGGAGTTGTGATTCACGATATTGGCAAAATCAGATATCCACTTTCTCTAAAAAGTACAAAGTGGTATTGGTTGACCTCGCAGGACATGGACATTCGGGCACAACGCGTGAAACCTATTCGATGAAAGCTTTCGGAGAAGATGTTCAGGCAGTCGTTGAGAAAACGGGAAGCAACAACGTCATCCTCATAGGACACTCAATGGGGGGAGCAGTTATCGCACAGACTGCCCTCTTAATACCTCAAAAGGTAAAAGGTCTTATAGCAGTTGATGCCTACCACAATATTGAATACCCGTTGAGCCAGGAAGGGTTTGACATGATGGTCGCTCCTATGCGAAACGATTTTCAATCCGGAGCTCGTCATTTTGTGTAACAGATGTTCTATCCGAATGCCGATACGATATCACGTGAGTGGATCCTTGAAGATATGTCGGCTGCGCCACCTTTTGTGGCTTTGAGCGCCATGGAAGAACTCATGTCACATAGTATTGACGGAAGTGCAGCCGAACTATTTGAGGAAATACGTATTCCTATCATGGCGGTAAATGGAGATCTCTGGCCAATTGATTACGAAGCCAATCGTCGGCACATGAAGTCTTTTGAGGTGATTGTGGTAGAAGGGGGCGATCATTTTCTTATGGTGAATCGATCTGAACCATTCAACGAGGCTTTAATTAAAGCAGTAAATGCAATAGAGAATTAAGAGTAAGGAGGAACCTAAAATGAATAGAAAATGAAAAAGCAAGACTCATTTAGAAAGACGGTAGGATGGTTGGGCATCAGTTTGCTTCGTGAAAGGAAAATGCAAATTGCAAATCATAATTAAGAATATATCACAGTATTAATAATAACTAAATAACCAAAAACTAGACTTTATTGTCTTGATTGGCTGAGGGTATTGGCTTTTGGACTGCTCCTTGTATTCCATTCCTGAAGACCTTTCGATTATCTCGAATGGCATATTAAAAATGACGAACAGCACGTTTTTCATTGCACTGATAGTTTTTCTAATGGGTTTACTCTGCCTTACTTCTTCTACCGATCTTACAGAAACAAAACTGGGAAAATCTAACTCTCTGGGGCTTGCGATTTTCTAGACATTTGGACTTTGCATTCAATTTTTTGGAAAGTTCAGGAAGAGGTATGGGCAAATGAACTTTTGGAAACGGTCAGGCAAAGTCCAGAAAAACCTGGGATTAATTGCTGCCAGGTCAATCGAGTGAAAATGGTTTTTAGAACTTTACCCGTTCTGCTATAAATCTTCTATTTTAAGTAGTTGTCCCTTTTTGAAATATTGAATTAATCGGAATAGGGAAATTTCATTCTTCCATAACTTGAATAAGTTCGTCAATTTTTTTTAATCGGGGAGTATAGATTTTTTTTATGATCCATCTAAAGTAAAAGTAATAGGCAATACTCATACCTATCCCGAGAAATATTGTAAACAAAAAAAAGGCATAAGGGCCTCTTGCATAGAGATGAGCACCGGTAATAAACATGAAATAAAAAGTCATCGGAGGCAAGATATACCAGTACATTGCCGTGTCCGTCATATTTTTAAGATACCTTAAGTATCCTCTGTTTTTCTTTATGTATTCCAAATAGTTTAGTGTAATTGATTTTGGTTGTCTTTCTTTTATTTTTCTAAGTCGAAACATATACCATATGGCCCACAGCACTATTAAAAAAGATGCAATTTTAGATAGCACAGGGGGTACCCAATAAATAATAAACAAGAATATAGGAATTATTATAATAACCGCAATTTGTTCCGCCAAAACACCATATTTTACTAACCGATGAAAACGATCTAGACTTGATTGCATATCGAGTATCAATCGTGATTTCTCGAATTTTACCTGTTCGATTTCGGGTGAAGACTGCCAGATTTTTATAAGTTCATCTTCCATCATGATGTTTGATTTAGACATATCAACAGTTTCTTTTTAATACGTTTTATTTTCACGGCGATATTATTTTCGGTCAAACCCGTAACTTGTGAAATCTCTTTATAAGGCAGTTCTTCTAAATACAATGTGATAACCGCCTTATCGGCTTCATTGAGCTTTTTAATACAATTTCGCAATTGTAGTAGCTGTTCTCGTTGGCAATCTTCTGAAGCATCTGCTTTATAGATGTTTATTGCGCGACTGTCTAAACGCAATAATTTTTTTTGTTTTTTAATTTCTTTGGTTTTAAGGCGGAGACAGACATTCAAGGTAATTCGGTACATCCAAGTTCCGATTGCCGAGTTTCCTTTAAAAGCGGGCATCGATTTCCAAATGTTTACCAATACTTCTTGAAAAAGATCCTTGGTATCATCTTCATCTTTGGCATAGACCAAGCATATGCGCAGTAGCTTATGCTGATGCTCTTCCAATGCATTTATAAAGGTGTTCTCGAGGTCTTTGGTCATTCTCGTTGCTGGTCTCTATTATTTTAGTGACAGGGCATGTGAAAATATGACAACTTCCTTAATCTTTTTTAAAATAATTGAACGAGAAGCCCTATGATTCTATAAAATATGTTCTAAATATCACAATGAGATTAAAGTATGTCAAGGAGTATAAACAAACGACCGTTTTGTGTCACAAAAATTGACCTTTCAACGAACTTTTGGAAAGTTTAGAAATAGGTGGGATTATTTACATCTAGATTATTTAGGAGATGTCCCATAGAATGTTAAATCATTTGCCTATTATTGATATATCAACTATATTTATATCAATGAAACGAAATGTACCTAAATCCCGGCTGGAAAATGTGCTTTTCTACGTCATGGAAAAGACCATAAAGTCATATAGACAGTTTGCCCAACGGAATATCAACGTAGTGAATAGTGACATCACCATTGATCAATGGTTGGTTCTCAAAACTATTTACGACAATCCAAATATTTCGCAAAGGGAGATTGCCAAAAATGTGTTCAAGGATCATGCTTCGATAACAAGAATGATAGACCTTCTGGTTAAAAAGGGGTTCCTGGAAAGATTACCCCACCACCAAGACCGCAGAAGGTTTGGATTAGAGCTTACTTCCTTGGGCAAAATAAGCCAGCAAAACCTGATGCCTTTAATTTTAAGGAATAGGGAAATGGCCTTGGAAGGATTAAACTCCAAGGAAATTAGTACGCTCCAAGACCTATTAGAGAAAATCACAATGAACTGTACAAATACAATACATCAAAAAGCGAAACAATCATGAAAAATTTAAAACTGTTGTTACTACTGTTTCTGTGCGGGATGGTTTTACCATCCTATGCTCAAACCAACCCAAACCGGATCGATACGAAGGAGAAGAAAGAGGTCATCGATTCTGTCACGTCAATATTGAAGGATAATTATGTCTTTCCGGATGTAGCCGCGAATATGAATGCCTTTATCGTAAAGCAATTCAAAAGTAGGGCATATGACGAGATTAAGGATCCACAAAAATTTGCCGCGGTACTTACCGCCGATGTACAATCGATAAGCAAAGACCTACATCTAAGGATTCGATTTGATCCAGAGAATATTGCCAGGAGGAGGGATGCGGCTCGATCTTCAGCGGATAGTATCGCTTTTGCCGAAAGGAGATTGCAAAATAACAAGGCCGCTAATTATGGCTTTCGAGAAGTACGCATCCTTGATGGAAATGTCGGCTATCTAAATTTGACGGGCTTTTCTAATGTAGATCAAGGCGCCGGTGCCGCTGCAGCTGCTGCAATGAACTTCTTGAGCAATACAGATGCCTTAATAATTGACCTTCGTCAGAACGGTGGGGGACATCCGTCGATGATCCAACTAATCACCAGCTACCTGTATGGACCTGATGGAGTACACTTGAATAATTTCTTTGACAGGCCAAATGGCGAAACCACACAGACCTGGACACTCCCCTATGTGCCTGGGGTACGCAGACCAGATATAGATGTTTACGTGCTTACCAGTAGAAGCACTTTTTCAGCAGCTGAAGAGTTTTGTTATAATCTTCGAAATCTGGAACGTGCCACTCTAGTAGGAGAGGTGACCGGAGGTGGAGCTCATCCTGGGGGTATAGAAGTAGCAACAGACAGATATACAATATGGGTTCCCACTGGAAGAGCAATCAACCCGATAACCAATACTAACTGGGAGAGTGTAGGTGTAGAGCCGCATATTAAAGTTGCTGCGAGTGAAGCCCTGGATGTGGCTAAAATCACGGCCCTGGAAACTATTTTGAAACGGCGCAAGGATCAGAATACCTTTCACCTAGAATGGGCATTAGAAGGTTTAAAGGCAGAAAAGAACCCGGTAAATCTTGATGAAAGTATCCTAAAATCCTATGCTGGTGACTATGCCCCAAGAAAGCTGTCATTTAAAAACGGAATACTCTTTTATCAAAGAGAGGGGAACAATGAATACAAATTAATACCCATGTCTGAAAGCAAGTTTTGGATCGAGGAAATTCCCTATTTCAGACTAGAGATGATTAAAGAAGCTGGTAAGGTGGTAGCAATACAGGGCTTGTATAATAATGGGAGAAAGGACAAAAGTTTGCGTACAGAATAGTAGCATTGATTTGTGCAGCTTTGTGTGCGCGGATTTTCCATTTGGAAAAATCCGCCAAAACGAAGTATGCAAGCAGTTGCAATTCGGCAGACGCCCAAGCATTGATTTTATTTATTGCTATCGGCAGTTTTATTTTTCATATACCCATTTCCAATTTGATTTTTCCTTGTGAGCTATCCCAATACCAGGAAAATCAAAGTGAAAAGCGTTAACCTTCATTCCTCCGGTATCGGCTAAATCCAATAATTTATGTCTGGTATGTCTTGCTTTTTCATGGTCCGAATCATAGTTCGTTTGCCAGTTCAATTTTTCTATATGAATAGGATGAAGGAAGGCGTCGGATATATAAAGTAATTGGTCGTTTTTAGGCCCAATTATCAAGGCAATTTGTCCTTCCGTATGCCCTGCGGCATTAACGGAAATAATGTTCTTGCCTATTTCTTGGAAGTCTTTTGTAATTAAATTAATGCTATTGTTTTTTAATGGGGTAATGTTCTTTTCGATAAAATATTTGAACAGAGGTGGTTGATTGTCCGATTTTGAAGAATGCCAATAATCCCATTCGTATTGATGCATGTGAAATGTGGCATTGGGAAAAACCAATTGGTTATCACTTGAGAAAACACCACCGATATGGTCTGGGTGAAAGTGCAATTGCCAGCCGTATTGAAGAATGGGAAGATGA
>CAZHJO010000164.1:0-6435 GCA_964532755.1 uncultured Maribacter sp.
GATCAGTACATACTGCCTTAGCGGATAATTCTATTCATGTGATTGCCTCCGGGGAGACTTTTGTAATTGGTGATGCGTCTGAAACAGATGCGAAGATAACCGGTGCGGATATTATGGCATCCAATGGGGTAGCGCATACTATCGACAAGGTATTATTACCTCAATCAGCTATAGATTTCGTCGCCGCCATGACTTTGAAGACCATTGTTGAAATCGCAGTTGAAACCGATGATCTAAGCCTTTTGGTCGGGGCATTACAACAGGCGAATGCAGGCTTGGTTGAAACCTTGGGCACTGAAGGACCTTTTACGGTATTCGCCCCTACCAATGATGCTTTCGTTGCCTTACTCGATGCCTTAGGGGATGATTACCATAGCTTGGCCGATTTTGATACCCAAGATGAAAAAGACCTCTTGGTCAAAGTTTTGACCTATCACGTTGTTGCCGGTACCGCAGCTTTCTCAACAGACCTTAGTTCCGGTCAAATGATCGAGACCTTCCAAGGGGAAAATGTTGGTATAAATATTAAGGATGGCGCAGTTCATATAGAAGATGCCACAGACGCAAACGCAACAGTGGTCCTGGCAGATGTTGCGGCGAGCAATGGTGTGGTCCACGTAATCAACAAGGTGTTATTACCGCAAGAAGTATTGGATATTTTGGCTGAGTCGAACTTGAAGTCCATTGTTGAAATCGCAGTTGAAACCGATGATCTAAGCCTTTTGGTCGGGGCATTACAACAGGCGAATGCAGGCTTGGTTGAAACCTTGGGCACTGAAGGACCTTTTACGGTATTCGCCCCTACCAATGATGCTTTCGTTGCCTTACTCGATGCCTTAGGGGATGATTACCATAGCTTGGCCGATTTTGATACCCAAGATGAAAAAGACCTCTTGGTCAAAGTTTTGACCTATCACGTTGTTGCCGGTACCGCAGCTTTCTCAACAGACCTTAGTTCCGGTCAAATGATCGAGACCTTCCAAGGGGAAAATGTTGGTATAAATATTAAGGATGGCGCAGTTCATATAGAAGATGCCACAGACGCAAACGCAACAGTGGTCCTGGCAGATGTTGCGGCGAGCAATGGTGTGGTCCACGTAATCAACAAGGTGTTATTACCGCAAGAAGTATTGGACTTATTAACCCCTCCTACGCCCAATATTGTGGAGACCGCACAATCGGTTGAGGGTTTGAGCCTTTTGGTTGAGGCTTTGATACAAGCAGATGCGGGATTGGTAGAGGCCTTAAGTAGTGAAGGACCATTTACGGTATTCGCACCTACAAATGAGGCATTCGAAAACCTATTGGAATTGATTCCCAATTGTGGATCAATAGAAGATTTTGATACTCCAGAGGAAAAAGCCTTATTGGCCAAAATTCTTACGTACCACGTTGTCTCCGGTGCTGCTGTAGCGTCAGGTGACCTTAGTAATCATCAGGAAATCGTAACAATTCAAGGCGAATCTGTTTTTGCCATTGTAGGACATGGTGTAGCCATTCGAGATAAGACCCATGTAGATGCCAATGTAGTTGCAGCTGATGTTGTTACTAGTAATGGAATTGTACATGTTGTAGATAAAGTATTATTGTCTCAAGAGGTACTAACCCTTTTGGGTCATTAGTTAAGTATGTTTGTTAGTTAGTTTGTGATTTATTGGTTGTTTTAAAACTTCCTCGTATTAAACTTTCAACCTGTGTGGTTTAATGCTTGGAAGTTTTTTATGTCATAAAATCAATATTCGTTCATTACAAATTCACCAAACAACACTACAACATATTTTAGCATACAAAAATGAGCGCTTGACAACTTTTAATTTAAAAAACACTTTATTAGTTACATCTTTGACATCCCAAATCTTACCAAACTAAACCTAATTAATGCTAAAAGCCCCGACGTAATGTCAGGGCTTTTTGGTTTAAGGCTTAAAATAAAATGAAAAGGCAACTGCCTTTACTTAATAATTAGTTCATCTATCTTTTACCTGCTTTCTTTTGCTCTTCGGCCTGCTCCATCATCTCACGCATTCTCCTTTGAAACTTGTTTTCCTTTTTCGGTTTCTTTTTTTGTTCCTGGATCTGCGCATGAATCTTATCTTCATCCAATATAAATCTTTTTATAACGAGCATGATACCAATAGTAATTAAATTGGAAACGAAATAATACAAACTCAAACCACTCGCATAGTTGTTGAAAAAGAACAACATCATAAATGGCATTAAATACATAATGAACTTCATATTGGGCATGCCCGGTTGTTGCGGCATATTCTGTCCAGTAGTCATCATCATATAGAAAAAGATCGCTACCGAAGCCAATATGGGGAATAGGCTTATATGATCACCATAAAACGGAATCGAAAATCCCTCGGGAAATTGATATATAGTGTCAAAGGAAGAAAGATCTTCTGCCCATAAAAATGATTTTTGCCGTAAGGCAAAGGAAGTTGGGAAGAACATAAATAGCGCATAGAAAATAGGCATTTGTAAAAATGCAGGTACACAACCGCTCATAGGACTTACCCCAGCTTTGTTATACAGCTTCATGGTCTCCTGCTGCTTTTTCATGGCATTATCCTTGTACCTTTCCCCTAACTCGGTTATCTCTGGTTTCAAGACTTTCATTTTCGCCTGCGACAAATACGACTTATACGTCGCCGGCGACATTGCCAAACGCACCAGAATAGTCATAATAACAATAGCAATGCCGTACGGGAAGTAGGTGCTTAAGAATGAATAGAAAGGCGTAAACACATATCTATTTATCCACCCAAAAATCCCCCAACCGAAAGGGATTGAGTCGGCAAGACCCAAATCTTCATAATCATCCAAAACCTGGACATCGGTTGGGCCATAATACCAGTGCATATTCTGGGTGAGCTCTCCGCCGACCATAGCCAATTCAACCCTCGATTCATATGTCTTGGTGAAGCCTGCTGTTCTACTCTCCTCCTCAACGTGGTTCACTGAAGAAAGATCAGCTTTTTTGAAATTTTCCTTTGTCGCTAAAATAGAACTGAAGAAGTGTTGTCTGTAAGACAACCATTTAATATCTTCCTCTGTCTCTTCATCATCACTTCCCTCTGATAATTTACTTATTTTATCATCTTCATGGTTATAGGTAAGTCGGGTATATCTGTTTTCATATTGAATACTTTTAGATTGACGGATCCCCTTTAATTTCCATTCTAAATGAATAGGGCTACTACTATTGATGACTCCGTTCAAATCCTGTGAACGTATTGTAAAATCGACCAAATAATCATTTGGTTTCATTTCATATCGATACTCCAAAAATCTGTTCGGAGCCACTTTCGCCTTCATGGAAAGCACTTGATTGTTTCCATCGTTACTCAATGATGGCTCAAAGAACAAATCCTTTGTATTCAATACCCTATTGTCTGAAGTAGAAAAGTTCAATCCGAAGGATGCATTGCCATCTTTCACCAAATAAACGGGAATAGAATCATGTGTTACAAAATTTTTCATTTTGGCTTCAACGATCTGTGCCCCTTTATTGCTAACCTTTAGCGATACCAATTCATTCTCCAATGTTGTTACCGCATCTGAAGGTGCGGTATAACCAAATGCCCCGATATTGCTTTTATAGTTGGCAACTGCTGTGGAATCCTGTAAATTGATAGTGATTGGTTCTGCTTCTTTCGTTACTTGTGCTTCTATCTCTTTTTCCTGGGCCTCTACTTGTTCTTGTTTTGCCTTTTGTGCCTCAATTTCTTCAGCTGTAGGCTTATTTTGGTAAAACATAAAAATGAGAATGCCAAATATGAGCACAAAGCCTATGATAGAATTTATATCAAATTTTTTTTCTTCCATTTAAAATTGAATTAGTAACCTACTCGCCTATCGGGAAGGTCTTAAACAGTCAGCAAATATATGCCCAAATGTGCAGTTTATGCCATACTGGCATTAGTTTGTTCTTTTTTGTGTCTTAATGCCGCTTTTACTAAGCCAACAAATAGGGGATGGGGTTTTGCAACCGTACTTTTATATTCAGGGTGATATTGTACACCTACGAACCATGGGTGGTCTGGCAATTCAATGATTTCTACAAGTCCGGTTTCCTTGTTGATACCTGAAGTCCTTAGTCCGGCATTTTCTAATTGTTCTTTATAATCGTTGTTGAATTCATAGCGATGACGGTGTCTTTCAGAAATGTCAGTAGTACCATTATAAACTTCTTTTACCAAGGTGCCATCGTTCAAATGGCAGTCCCAAGCACCCAAACGCATTGTACCACCTTTATTGGTAATGGATTTTTGCTCTTCCATTAAACTAATCACGGGATCAGGAGTACTGCCATCCATTTCGGTTGAATTGGCTTTGGTCATTCCTAAAATATTTCGTGCATATTCTATTACAGCCATTTGCATTCCCAAACAAATTCCCAAAAATGGAATGCCATTTTCCCTTGCATGCCGTACCGCTTCAATTTTCCCTTCGATTCCTCTTTCCCCAAATCCAGGTGCGACCAGGACACCATCAAGCCCATGTAATTTCTTTTCTACATTCTTTTTTGAAATATGTTCAGAATGGATAAACCTAACATTTACCCGTACCTCATTGGTAGCACCGGCATGTATAAAAGACTCCAAAATAGATTTATAGGAATCCTGTAATTCAACATACTTTCCTATCAAGCCAACGGTCACCTCATGTTTGGGGTTTTTATGACGGTGTAAAAACTCATCCCATTGCTTTAGATCAGGAACCGTATTATCGGGTAAATCCAATTTTTGTAGGGCTACTGTATCCAATCCTTCTTCTTGCATAAGAATGGGCACATCATAAATAGTTGAAGCATCTATGGATTGTATAACTGCCTCACGTCTTACATTACAGAAAAGGGCAAGCTTGTTTTTTATTTCATCGGACAGCTCATGCTCTGTCCTACAGACAAGGATATCAGCTTTAATACCACTCTCCATCAAGGTCTTGACGGAATGTTGGGTCGGCTTGGTTTTTAGTTCACCGGCCGCTGAAAGATAAGGAACAAGGGTCAAGTGAATAACAATACCATTATTATCCCCCAATTCCCATAACAACTGACGAACAGCTTCTATATAAGGCAAAGACTCAATATCACCCACAGTACCACCAATCTCCGTAATTACAATATCATATTCACCACTCTTGCCAAGAATTTGCACGCGTTCCTTAATCTCATTGGTGATGTGGGGCACAACTTGTACGGTCTTACCCAAAAACTCCCCTCGGCGTTCTTTTTCAATGACACTTTGATAAATCCTACCTGTGGTGACATTATTGGCCTGCGAAGTATTTACATTCAAGAATCGTTCGTAATGACCCAAGTCCAAATCGGTCTCAGCGCCATCATCGGTCACATAACATTCCCCATGCTCATACGGATTCAAGGTTCCAGGATCGACATTGATGTAGGGATCTAATTTCTGTATGGTAGTTCTGTAACCTCTTGCTTGAAGTAATTTAGCTAAAGATGCGGCGATAATCCCTTTTCCAAGGGATGAAGTAACCCCACCGGTTACAAAAATATATTTAGTCTGTGACATGAAGCGTTCGATTGAATACGTAACGCAAGCAAAAATACAAATTGCATTAACAAATTACGGGGATTACTTGGGAAATTCTTTTTGTATTTTCCGAATAAGTGGTTCAAGTCCATTGATTTTGATCTCTAACATTGACTGTAATAAATGACCAAGCTTGCCTTCTGGAAATCCCTTTCGTTGGAACCATACCAGATAGGGCTCCGGTAAATCAACCAGATACCTATTCTTGAATTTACCGATCGGCATTTTGTAATGTGCCAATTCAATTAGTTTGTTATAATCCGGGGTTATTTCCATTTTATAAATCTAATTTAATTATCTTTAATAGTCACTAATCATCTAATCCTGAATATCATGAAAAGAAGAACTTTCATTGGGACCTCAGCAGCTGCATCAATAACTTTTCTCGCAAATAAAACAGCCCTCGCTGCAGATTCTTCAAACATAAATACTATGAAACTAAACAATAATATCAACCATAGCGTATGTCAATGGTGTTATGGCAGTATTCCTTTGGAAGATTTTCTTAAGTCCTTGAACGAACTAGGTGTGATGGCCATAGATCTTATAGGTCCGAAGGATTATCCTTTACTCAAAAAGTATAATATCCATAATTCAATGTGCAATGGTGCCGAGATCAGTCTTACCGAAGGTTGGTGTGACCCCAAATACCATGAAACCTTGATTAAGAATTATAAAGAAATGATCCCTATTGTCGCTGAAGCAGGGTATACCAATCTTATTTGTTTTAGTGGTAACCGAAGAGGTATGGATGATACGGTTGGGCTAAAAAATAGTGTTGATGGTTTGAAACGGATCATACCGCTGGCAGAAAAACATGGAGTGCTGATTCAAATGGAATTGTTGAACAGTAAAGTTAATCATCCGG
>CAZHJO010000165.1:0-6427 GCA_964532755.1 uncultured Maribacter sp.
ATCTTCCTCGGTAAGTTTTTTCCAGTTCTTTCCACCGTCATGGGTCATATAAAGTCCGCTTCCTTTTCCACCGGATTTAAAAAACCATGGATCGCGTTTATGCTCCCACATGGCTGCAATCAATTTATTTGGATTTGTTGGATCCATAACCAAATCGGCAACACCGGTTTTATTGTTTACGAAAAGTATTTTCTCCCAGGTCAAACCACCATCGATTGTTTTATAGACCCCTCTTTCGGCATGTTCGCCCCAAGGGGAACCAATTGCACCGACATAGACGGTATTGGGATCCATGGGATCAATTTTAATTCTATGGATATGACGGGTTTTTTCCAAACCCATGGAAATCCAATTCTTGCCACCGTCCAAGGATTTATAAACGCCAAATCCCCCATTTAGGCTGTTTCTAGGATTTCCTTCACCAGTACCCGCCCAGATTACAGAAGGGTTGGATTGTTGTATGGCAACTGCTCCAATGGAAGCTGTCAATTCCTTATCAAAAATCGGCTCCCATTTTATTCCTCCGGAAGTAGATTTCCATAATCCTCCGGAAGCGGTACCGACATACATTACATCTGGTGATCGGTGCACAACATCAATGGCGGTCACACGACCACTCATACCTGCGGGGCCAATGTTTCTTGGTTTAAGATCTTGAGCCAGATCCATTTTAAAATCCTGTGATATTAGCGAAATTGATGCAAATAGCATCACCAAGGGAAGTAAGTTTTTCATAGGTTTAAGGTAAGTTAATTAGTCGCATAAATATAGATAAATCTGAACTGGAATTTCTTAAATGGGTGTTAAGGATTTTATGCAATAACCCTGACCATTCTTCAGTTTCCGAAGGTCATTTCACCCGAGTCCAAATTTCGTCATAATCATTGTTGATGCCAGTTTGTATAAGGGTATCGGCTTTCACTTCTAGCTTAAACAAAAGCGTTTTATTTAACAAATGCCTGGCATTGTGGTTGGCAAAAGCTACGGTAGCAGAATAATCAGATCCCTGTATACTATAGTGGCCACCATGATAGTAAGCCAACTTGTTCGTAAGGGTGTTTGTTTCCTTTGTAGACCAGTGGTCGCCGGCGATAATTTTAATACGTTCAAAGGTGGTTGTTGGCGCCGGGTTTTTCCCTTTTTGACTATAAAATTTCCAAGAGCCTTGTAATTTGTCCCCTAGTTTTTCCGCACTCTTTTCACTTTTCATAGGTTGCTTATTTTTTAAGGCTATTGCAGCTAATCGTTTATTGATTGCTGCCTTTGGAATATAAAAACCTTGACGAAATATGCCAGCAAGATCTTTAAGTGCATCCATATTTTCAAGCGGATTTGAATTGAGTAAAATTAGGTCGGCTTCGAGTCCCTCCTTGACCTGTCCGAAAACATGGGCCATATCAAAATACAAAGCGGGATTTAGAGTGCCCGATTGAATAATCTCTAAAGGTGAAAGTCCGGCAGTGAGCAAACCATCTATTTCGCGATGGATTGAGAATCCCGGTACATTGAACAATTGTGGGGCATCGGATCCTAAAAGCATCCCGTGGCCACCTTCCTGAAGTTTTTTAATCAATTGTCTTCTAATTTCTATAAAGGTCTGCCATTGTGTTGCCTTAAACCCTGTAGCGGGATTTATGGAAGCTTCCTTACGTTCCTTCCAATTGACCAAAGTTGTAGCGGGCATGTATTGCATTTCAGGTTGCAACAGCAGTTCATTGGCGCTAATAGGGGCAAACCAGCGCTCAAAAAGGCTCTGGGTAGGGACTATCCAGACCTTGTTCTCTTTTGTCAAATTGACCAATTCATCGATTCTTGAAACTTCTGCTAGGGAGGTGAAAGCAAATCCGAAAAATCCATTTTCATCGGGCTTTACCTTGGCCGATTTAGGCACCAACCCTTCCAAATAGCCATCAACATGGTCAATGGAGGCAAAATTACTTTGCAAAGCATGTCGAATACCAACATCTACAGGCACATGTCCTGCAAAAGGTATCCCCACTTCATTCGCCGTTTTCACTATTTGGTCAAACACTTCCCGTTTAATACCTGGATGTATTTTTAAAAAATCGTACCCTTCCTTTTGATAGGATGTCACTTTGGTAACGGCTTCTTCAACAGTGGTAACTGAATTGCCATTCAACGATGGACTTGAAGTGAATATTCGTGGGCTGAGGAGATTAGCGGTTTCAGCTCTACTGCGTAACACCAAGTGAGCTGGGTCCCCCAACATACCACGAATCGTTGTAATCCCATTTGATAAATACAAAAAGAGTACATCTTCGATTTGCTCACTACTCGTAGATGGCGGCGGAATGTGTGCATGCATTTCGGCAAGTCCGGGCATTAAGAATTTGCCCGTACCACTTATTGCAAATTCATGCACCATAGGCTTATCACGATGTTCGGTGATGCTTTTGATCATTCCTGAAGCAACTACGACGTCTCGATGCTCTAGTATTTTACCCGTAGCAACATTCAAAACATTTACATCGGTGATAATGGTCCCTCTTTCAGGTAAGCTCGTACAGGCAAGCAGTAATGTTGCCATTGCCAAAAGTCCGCTTTTTTTCATGCTTATAAATTTATGACTGTTTCAGATATCTTTGAAGCGCGTAATGGTTTTTGTTTCCTTCAAATCAAAATTTACGTTATCACTGCGAATGTTTTATAGATAATAGCTAGTTGAATATTTATGTTAAACCGTTAAAACAATACTTATGTGACAAAGAAAAGAACTATCGATTTATGAATTTTCGAATCGGGATGAATAAAAAAAACAATAACGAATATCCAATGAAAAAGGGAATAATTTTTTGCCCTAAATTAGTAACCATCATTAGTCCAATTATCAATAGCTGAAATCCAAGACCAAATGATGAAACCGAGGTCATGAACCAATCGGGTAATTTTTTAGCTTCCACGGCCCTTGGATCTAACCAATATATCAGCTTATCGAATGGGCCATAAAATAGGAGATAAAGAGTAAACAAACGGTTTACAGTACTTTGTTTTTCACCCTTCAAAGCCATTGGGGCCTCGTTTTCAAAAATTCTACTGGTTGTATCGCCCTTATATTTGTTCCGTAGAATAACATAATAGTAATTATAGAGGGTTCCCTGCATTTGAATGCATAAGAAAGCTAGAAATGCTAAAAAAAGAGAACTATCATGCACATACCATATGGCTAAAACAAACATTAAATTCAGAAAAAAATCAGCAATGGAATCTAAATACCTACCTGTATAAGAAGGGGTGTTTTTAAGTCTTGCCAGTTCGCCATCAGCGGCATCCAATATTGATTTTAATACCAGGAAAAAAGCCGCTAGCATAAACTGAGAATTTAAAATACAGACAATTGCGAGGAATCCAGAGATAATAAAACCAATGGTAACATGGATAGGCGTGAAAGAGGTATTCTTTAGGTAGCTAGCTATACTTCTGGCCAGGGGACGACCATAATCCGATAAATCCAAAAATTGGTTCTCTTTGGGTAATTTAGACATTACACAATCATTGGGCTCTTGAACACTAAGAACGAAAACACGCTAGCTTAGCGAAATTAGCTCAAGGTTATTATAAAGGTAGTGTTATAATTTCAATTGGTAGGACCCCAACTCACTGTCCTAATTTCTTATTCGCTTCACAAAGCTTAATTATCTCGGTAATTCGTTTATCTCTTGTATGCTGTCGCTTTGCTTGATTAAGCCAGTAGAGAAAGCTTTTTCGCTGACTAAATGTGAAATTCAGGAAGTTATTTTGGGCTTTGGAACTTTTTTCAAATGCCTCTTCTAGGTCTGCAGGTATGATACCATTTTCCACATCATCGAGTAGGGTCCACGATCCATCTTTTTTGGCCGATTCGATTTTTTTCATCCCGCTTTCGTGCATCAGACCTTTCTCATTCAGTTGTTCGATGTAGGTTTTATTTAGTTTACTCCAAGTGCTTTTTGGCTTCCGCGGACAAAAGTATTGTCGTCGTTTTCCATCACCTAGACTTTTGACCGTGCTATCAATCCATCCGTAACATAGGGCCACCTGAACAGCTTCATCCCAACGCATACTTTCGTTCTTATGGCCTACCTTATAGAATATGAGGTAAACACCCTTTGAAATGGCATGATTTTCATGCAGCCAAGCACGCCATTCGTTATCATTTTTGAAGTAATGATGATGAATTTCATTCATTTTAAACTACTATTTTATCAATTATTGATGCAATCTTACATTGCATTTGGCGAATGCATTTATCTATAACTATATTTAGACCTTTCAGGTATGAATTAAAGATAGTGTTAAAAGATGAAAAAATCAGCCCTACTTATCGTGGTCATATTCGCATTGATATTGACTGGTTGTACTAATAAAAGAGATGGTAATCCCAAGGTTTTGGTTTTCACTAAAACAATGGGGTTTAAGCATGCGTCTATTCCGAAAGGTATTGAAGCCATCAAAAAATTAGGTCGGGAACATGGCTTTGAGGTAGATACCACAAAGAATGCCTCATTTTTCACGGATGAAAACTTAAAACAATATTCGTCAATTGTTTTTTTGAGCACAACGGGTAATGTTTTAGATCATTACCAAGAAGCTGCTTTTGAACGTTATATGCAATCAGGGGGCGGATTTGTTGGCATACATGCCGCGACTGATACCGAGTACGACTGGGGTTGGTATACTAAGTTGGTTGGGGCTCAATTTCTAAGCCATCCTTCAGGTACTCCAAATTCCGACTTTATCATTACAAACAATACGTTCATCGCTACCCAACATTTCACAGATTCTATATGGAATAGGAATGACGAACTTTATAACTTCAAGAACTTGAATCATGATGTCAATGTTTTGATGACCGTTGATGAAAACTCTTATGAAGGGGGCGAAAATGGGGATTTTCATCCCATGAGTTGGTATCATGAATATGACGGGGGTAGGGCGTTTTATACCGCTGCCGGTCATACTGATGAGAGTTTTTCAGAGGAAAAGTTTGTTAAACATATTTTAGGAGGAATTCAATATGCTATTGGGGGGAATCTTAAGTTGGATTACAGTAAAGCTACTTCACAAAATCCACCGGAGATCGACCGATTTTCAAAAGTGACATTGACCGAAGGTCAGTTTTTTGAACCCACTGAGATGACCGTTTTACCTAATAACGATATATTGATTTCTCAGCGAAGAGGTGAAATAATGTACTATAACGCAGTAACCAAGGAACTAAAGGAAATAGCTAAACTCGATGTATATCACAAGACACTGAACACCCCTGGGGTAAATGCTGAAGAGGGTTTGATGGGACTTCAAAAAGATCCAAATTTTGCTGAGAACCATTGGATTTATCTCTATTACAGTCCAACAGGTGATGCATGGGTAAACCGTTTATCACGTTTTAAATTCAAGGATGGGGCATTTGACCTGGATTCTGAACAGGTGATTTTAGAGGTTGATAGCCAGCGAGAAATATGTTGCCATACAGGAGGATCAATTGCTTTTGGTCCCGATAATCTATTGTATTTGTCAACGGGTGACAACACTACACCCTTTGATGAGAAAGGTGCCAAATATGTGAACAATGGCTTTGCTCCCCTTAATGATATTCCGGGAAAGGAACAATACGATGCCCGGCGTTCATCAGGAAACACCAATGACCTTCGGGGAAAGATTTTGAGAATCAAGGTCAGTGAAGATGGATCTTATGAAATACCTAAAGGCAACCTATTCCCAGTAGGAACTGCAAAGACACGCCCAGAGATATATACCATGGGACATAGAAATCCATATCGAATTTCGGTTGATATGAAAAAAGGATATTTGTATTGGGGTGATGTAGGTCCCGATGCCGGAAAGGATGATTTAGCCAATCGAGGCCCACGTGGTCATGATGAAATAAACCAAGCCCGGAAAGCTGGTAATTTTGGATGGCCTCTATTTATAGGCAATAACAAACCTTACAGGGATTATGACTATGTCACTGGTGAATCTGGTGCGAGTTTTGACCCTGAAAGGCCGATCAATGATTCCAATAACAATACGGGACTCCAAGAATTACCTCCTGCGCAGGGCGCATACATATACTATCCTTACGCTGAGACTCCCGATTTTCCCCAGGTTGGTACCGGAGGTAGAAATGCCATGGCAGGTCCAACCTATTATTCTAATATGTATCCCAATGGAGGCGGATTACCAGCTTACTATGATGAAAAGGTACTTGTTTATGATTGGATGCGCGGATGGATGAAAGCTGTTACGCTATTCAAGGATGGAAGGTTCAATAAAATGGAACCATTTGCATCTGACATAAAAGTCAATAATCTAATAGACATGGAAATGGGACCTGATGGTCGCGTATATCTCTTGGAATATGGCAGTGGATGGGATCAGCAAAACAAGGATTCCGGACTTGGTTATATTGAATTTAACGGAGGTAATA
>CAZHJO010000166.1:0-6408 GCA_964532755.1 uncultured Maribacter sp.
TCAAAGTCTTAAAGAACATTGGTGAAATTACAGTAAGGTCATCACTTACTGATTATACCTTTTTGGCATCGGACACTATTCTTTCACAGCAGGCAAAGCTCTTGGAAGAAATTAATGCGAATCAGGATGTATTCTATACGTCTTCCAGAGGTGTTAATGAGATCAATATTGTCATTAGTAATATAATGGACAGCACGGTTGAGAGCTTGTTCAAAGCTGAAAGATGTACGCAAAAGGCTGATAACCTTTCTTCAATTACTGTAAAACTTCCTGCGGAAAATGTTTCAGTACCGGGTATTTATTATTTTATCTTCCAACGATTGGCATGGGAAGGCATAGTTCTTTATGAAGTTATTTCAACTACCAATGAGTTTACCATTATAGTAAATGATGACCAGGTTGATATCGCATTTAAAACAATAAAGGATTTAAAGACGCTCTAAGCAAGCATCCAATAATGATCCCTAGATCCAAGATTTTCTACTTGGGAAGAATTCAATGTTGACTTGTAAGTTACGAGAAGTGGATGAATAGATCTACTCAACCTCTTTCAGAAAAGTCATGACTTCCTTATCGTCCTCGGGTTTGGCAATAATTTTTTTATCCTTGTCCAAGATAAAATATGCTGGTGTCTGATTTATGGCATAGAGATCTGCGTATTCGCTATCCCATTTGCCCAGGGCAATGGCGTGTTCAAATTGAGGCATTCTTGCCGATTCTTGTTTCCAGGTAATATCATCGTCCTCAAGCCCAACAGCAATCACTATTGTCTTCTTATTTTTTTTTAGTTCATTATGTAAAGTTGGTAATTCACGTAAACAATGACTACAGGTACTGCTCCAAAATACGAGCACATAATTTTCGGCACCTTCCAGCGTACTTAGTTCATACTCTGTATTGTTATTTGCCCATTTAATATTAGGCGCAACCGCACCCATACGCAATCGATTATGTTTCTCAATTTGAGCTATTATATCCAAATTGCCTTCCTCTGTGGACAACGCCTTTAGATATTCATTATATATATAGTCTGATGTAGTGGTATAGTCATTTGCAGCAGCTTGCGCCCAAAAGGTATAATAGAGATGTACTTTGTATTTGGTGTTTATAGTCGATATCCTTTCATTTATATGATCGACATTAGAAATCATTGCCTCTTGCCGCTCTTTAAGTGTGTTGGTTTCCAAAGGAAGCGCAGTGAACACATAATTGACCAATTTATTGGTCAAGAATCCAGAAGCCTGTAATATGGGATTTTCTAGTTCCAACGCATTGAAATATCCCTCTTTCTTGCTGTCCACATAATCATTGATGGATTGATATGCGTCCGGAATGTAAGGTTTGTTACTTTTTATGAAGTGATTTGCTAATAAACCCTCTGATTTAACTTCATACGAATTTTGAAGACCATTCATTCGCTTAGTAATTGCAGCATACTCCTTTTTATTGGTATTTCCTTGCGTGTAGTAATTGACGATTTGCTGTTCGAGATCAATGATTTTTTTAAAATAAGTATTGAAGAGAATATTCTCTTTTGAAGTTAAAAACGAAACCCCATTTTTTGAATCAAAGGCAAGCGAGATATCCTCTTTTCCATTATAGATGACATCAAAATAGAACTCCTCTTGCGGTAAGGCATAGACCAATCTATAGGTTCCTGGTAATGAGTTTTCAGGAATTTTTAAACTAAACACTCCGTTTTGAACCTTAGTTTGGGCTATATAATTTTGTGTGCCGGGTTTTAAGCGATATGCTATCAACCATTTGTAATCTTTAGCGGGCATAAAAGTGCCTGAAATTGAATGTTGGGCTTGTACATTAAATGCTACCAGTAAAAAGAAAGTTAAAAGCGTATTTTTCATAATAGTATTGTTGTCAAAAATAGTACCAAACACCGGAAGTAACAATCTTTCTGTAGTTAAGAAACAACCTCTGTAGTTTTTTCAAAAGGGCTTAAAGCCTGCAGGCCTTTATCAACAGAATTGATATTTTCAAAGGTCAGTAATAACCGAAGTCCATTCCTTGTTTCCTTTTCTTTTATTTTGCAAATGTTTGCCTGGGTCTGGACAAACTGCAGTACTTCGGTAAAGGCCTGACTTTGATAAAAATCCGATTCTTGGTCAGTAATAAAATAACCGATTAACTTGCCTTTCTTCATCACCACTTTTTCCAGCCCAATACTATTTGCAATCCATTTTATCCGTACCGAATTCAGTAAGTCAACTACTTGTGTCGGCAATTCGCCAAAACGGTCAACCAGTTCCGACTCGAATTTCTGTAAAGCTTCCTCATCTTTGATTAAGTTCAATTCTGTATACAGGTTCAATCGTTCTGTGATGTTATTGATATAATCATCTGGGAATAGCAATTCAAAATCAGAATCGATTTGGGTATCTTTCACATATGCTTTTTCGTGATGGCCATCAACTTCATCGTACAATTCCTTGAATTCATTTTCCTTCAATTCATCAATGGCCTCGGCAAGGATTTTTTGATAGGCATCAAAACCTATTTCGTTGATGAAACCACTTTGTTCACCACCCAATAAATCACCCGCTCCTCGAATTTCAAGATCTTTCATGGCAATATTGAAGCCACTGCCCAATTCGGTAAATTGCTCCAATGCCTGAATTCTTTTTCGGGCTTCTGTGGTCATTACATCGTAGGGTGGCGTGATAAAATAACAGAAAGCCTTTTTATTACTGCGACCCACACGCCCCCGCATTTGGTGCAGATCACTTAGACCGAAATTATTGGCATTATTGATGAATATGGTATTGGCATTCGTAACGTCCAATCCACTCTCAACAATGGTAGTTGAAACAAGAACATCGAATTCACCATTCATAAAAGCGAGCATCAGGGATTCCAGTTTTTTACCCTCCATTTGTCCATGCCCAATTCCTATTTTGGCATCAGGTACCAAACGCTGTACCAAACCGGCAACTTCTTTTATATTTTCAATACGATTATGTATAAAAAATACTTGGCCACCACGTTGTATTTCGTAGGTAATGGCATCTCGAATAATCTCTTCGCTAAATCTGACCACATGACTTTCAATAGGGTAACGGTTTGGGGGCGGGGTATTTATTACTGAAAGATCACGGGCTGCCATCAAACTAAATTGAAGTGTTCGGGGAATGGGAGTTGCCGTAAGCGTGAGTACGTCCACATTTTCCTTGATCGACTTCAATTTATCCTTGACTGATACTCCAAACTTTTGCTCTTCATCAACGATCAAAAGGCCAAGGTCTTTGAATTTCACATTTTTATTTACAAGTTGATGTGTACCTATTATGATATCCAGCTTGCCACTTTCTAAATTTTCAAGAGTTTCCCGTTTTTCCTTTGCTGTTCTGAATCTATTAAGGTAGTCAACGGTTACAGGCATTTCTTTTAAACGCTCCGTAAAGGTTCTATGATGTTGAAACGCTAATATGGTCGTAGGGACGAGAATCGCTACTTGCTTTCCATTCTCAACTGCCTTGAAAGCTGCTCGTATGGCAACTTCGGTCTTACCAAAGCCCACATCACCACAGACAAGTCGATCCATTGGCCGTTCACTTTGCATGTCCTTTTTAATGTCTTCAGTGGCTTTGCTTTGGTCTGGGGTATCCTCGTAGATAAAAGAGGCTTCCAGCTCTAATTGCAAATAGCTATCCGGGTCGTATTGAAATCCTTTATCAAGTCTCCGCTTGGCATATACCTTGATAAGGTCGAAGGCGATTTTCTTGACTCGCGATTTGGTCTTTTGCTTTAATTTTTTCCAAGCTGCTGAACCCAGTTTGTAGATCTTGGGTACAGCACCGTCCTTACCATTGAATTTTGATATTTTGTGGAGCGAATGAATACTTACATAAAGAATATCACGATCTCCGTACATTAGTTTAATGGCTTCCTGCTTTTTGCCCTCAACATCTATTTTTTGAAGTCCCCCAAACTTACCAATGCCGTGATCTATATGGGTCACATAATCCCCAACGTCCAATTTGTTAAGCTCTTTTAGCGTAATGGCCTGTTTTTTGGAATATCCATTTTTTAGATGGAATTTGTGATAACGTTCAAAGATCTGATGATCGGTATAGCACACCAATTTTAAATCATCATCAATAAAACCTTGAAATATTGGGAAAACCAAGGTTGAATATGCAATATCATGGTCTACTTCATCGAAAATGTCATGGAAACGCTTGGCTTGTTGATCTGAGGCGCAGAGGATATAATTCGTATACCCTTTTTTGCTGTTATCATTTAGATTCTCAATTAGTAAATCAAATTTTTTATTGAAAGAGGGTTGGGGTTTGGTCTTAAAGATCAGTTCTTCGCTTTGTGCTTCCTTTAGGGCTTTGCTTGATCCATTCATTTCCACATGCCCATAATCCTGTAACTGCGATTTCAACAATTGGGAATTCACGAACAAAGCATTGGGCTCAGCATGCTTTATATCCTGGGACAATTTAGTGAATGACTCTTTGGCTTTGGCGAAGAACGAATCCAGCCGACCATAGAGCATTTCAAGGTTCTTGGTGAAAACAATGGTCTTTGGTGAAATATATTTGAGAAAACTCTCTCTGGTTTCGTTCAAAAACTTATTCTCTACATTAGGTATTATGGTGATCTTATTTACTTTTTCAGTTGACAATTGGGTCTCAATATCGAAGGTTCGAATACTTTCAACTTCGTTCCCAAAAAATTCAATACGATAGGGTTCATCATTTGAAAAAGAAAATACATCCACTATGCCACCACGCACCGAAAATTCACCTGGTTCGGTCACGAAATCCACTCTTTTGAATTGATACTCAAAAAGAATCTCATTTAGAAAATCCAGCGAAAGCGAATCTTCAATTTTAATCTTCAAGGTGTTCTTGTCTAGTTCTTTTCTAGTGACCACTTTTTCAAAAAGGGCATCGGGATATGTCACAATTACCGCAGATTTTTTTCTAGAGTTTATACGGTTCAACACCTCAGCCCTTAGCAATACATTGGCGTTATCGGTTTCCTCAATCTGGTATGGTCTACGATAGCTCCCAGGATAGAACAGAACATCTTTCTCACCAAGGAGTTTTTCAAGATCGTTGAGGTAATATGCCGCTTCTTCCTTATCGTTGAAAATCAACAAAAAAGGTAAATCAGAGTTCTTGAAAACATTGGAAATGACAAATGAAAGTGCTGAACCAGTCAGGCCATTTAGTGTAATTCTTTCAATTCGAGATGTGTCGGGAAGTTGAGTTTGGGCAATACTGTCCTTCAGTTTTCGGGTTTGCGAAGACTGTGCGAACAGTTGTTGAATTGTAGATTTGGTCAACCGTTATTATTTGTGCAAATATAAGATGAAGCTGAACTTTGCCCAAAAGAAGGACTATATTTTTATGACCACTCCCTCGGCTATCGCAAAGGCTTCATTGTTTTTTGCCTGTTTTAATGTATGTGAACCTGTGAATTCGCCAAAAGCGGGGAGAATCATTTGATTTAGGCTTTTGAAAAAACACGGAAGTCGAAGGGACTGCTTCCCATGACCACGCAACTTAATGGCAGGATGAATATGCCCACAAAAGTTAAAAAAGTCAGCACGTTCCTCAGGGTGATGAGTCATCAGAAAATTTTCAATAATGAGTTCATCGAGTACTTGAATTCCCAAGGCGTTATATTTTAAGGGAGAAATAATATCGTGGTTGCCATTGATTAAAACTATTTCTGTTTTTACCTTTAATACCCAGGCTTCAAAATAGTTCCATTCTTGGTTTAAATGCGAATGGAATAGATCTCCTAAAAAGTAGATACGCTTTGGTTTAAAAAAATCAACCGAAATGTCCAATAATTTAAAATTACCATGAACAGCCTCTTGGGGAATAGCGGCTCCGAATTTTCTAAAATGACTTACTTTGCCAAGATGCACATCACTAATTAAAAGTGTTGATTGTTCATTCCAAAACATTGCGCCGGATGGGTGTAATGTGAAGTTTTGACTTTGTATTTGAAGGTTTTGGGTCACTAGGTAATTATTTCAAAAGTTTCGCGGTCATTCGTTTTATGCGGTCAGCTAATTTTTCACTCGACAATTTTTCGCGCAAGCGGTCGGTAATCAAAGGAAAAGAGAAAGGAGTTGGGTGTTGGCAGTATTTCCATACAATTTCTTGCTGTGCAATTCGCTCCAGTGCCAAACGTAAACGACCTTCTTCCAATTGGTGTTCAAAGGTTTCTGTATAAGCTTGTTGATACAGAAGATTGTCCGATTCATAGTCCTTGAAAACATCAAACAATAATTGCGAGCTGCTTTGTAAATGCTTCATTTTTATTCCTTTTTCAGGATAACCGGTAAATACCATACCACTTATTACCGCAATATCGCGAAATTTTCGCCTTGCCATTTCGGTTGAGTTCAAACTTTTTTGCAGATCATCG
>CAZHJO010000167.1:0-6383 GCA_964532755.1 uncultured Maribacter sp.
GAAAGTCATTAGATCGGCAATATCTTTGGGATTCATATAGTACTGAAATCCTCGGATTGCCGATGCCCGTGCGATTTCAGGCTGTAAGCTGTCATTAATCAGCGTCAATAGAGATTGTTTCCCTTCTGGACTGCCACTAAGACCATGCGCCAAAAGTTCTGAAAAATGTTGGTATTCCGGAATACCGTATTGCTCTTGAAATGTTTGCCATGCCCATTCATTATCCTTGTCTTCATGACATTGGATACAGGCATTGGGGGTGCCATATTTTAAGCTCAAATCTGGACGAGGAATTCTAAAACTGTGATCTCGCCTATAATCATTCCCCATATAATAGCGCCCGGTCATATGGCAATTAATACATTGTCCACTCTCGGAACCGACATCATGAAAATGGTGCTTTGGAGTATCGTATTTTTCGGGAATATGGCATTGGGCACATAGCTTATTGCCCTCAAACTTGAGTTCTAACGAATGTGGATTGTGGCAATCTTTACAGCTTATATTATTTTGATACATTTTGCTTTGAACAAAGGAACCATAGACGTAGTCCTCATCCAATATCTGTCCGTCAATAAAGTAAAGTCGCTCAGTTATCAATTGAGGAAAATAATGATCGAGCATGGTACCTTCAAAATTGAACAACTCAGAAATTTGTTCCCTGCGCATATGACATCTTGCGCATTGATCTACTAGTTCCTTGGGTTGTGTTTTTGCGGTCATTTGCATCAACCCTGACGGTTTATAGTCTTGTCCCAAGCGCGTAGCATCAGCAACGTGCTGTTTTCCGGGACCATGGCATGCTTCACAGCTTACATTTATTAAGGCATATTTAGTGTCATAACCATTGGTGCCGGCATTGTAATTTTTTCTGACATTGGTAGAATGGCAGTCAGAACACATAGTATTCCAATTTAATCCGCCTCTAGACCAGTGCAACCATTCTGAATGCACTACCTTAAAATCAGGGTATAGATCAAACCATTTGTTTTTTTCGGTATCCCAGGCCGTTCTTAAACACTGAAACCTCCCATTTGGGAATTCAACAATATATTGCTGTAAGGGGGTTATCCCAAAAGTGTAAATAATCTTATAATCATGGTATTTACCATCGGGCCCCTCAGTATTGACGAAGAATTCCTCTCCTTGGGTATAAAAGCGTGAAGTGACCCCCTGACTCGTGAATTTCTCTCCATTGAATCTGGCCAATATGGTTTTTCTATTAGCGAGTTGCATCGCTTTGTCATGATGAGATCCTTCCCAATCCTTATAGGCTTCTTCATGACATTTTTTGCATGCATCATCACCTGCAAAATTGGCATCCGGAATTTGATCTGTTGAGGTAAAAATTCTTTCTAAGGCTACCGGAGGGATTTCTTTGTATTCCGATTTTTTGTCTTCCGTACAAGAAAAATAAAACAGTAATAAAAATAGAATAGACAGTATTCGTAAAAAACCCTTCATGTTGAATGTACTTAAGACAAAAAAAGCTGAAGTAAAAGATGTCGTTAAAACTAATACGATTTATATCAATAGGATCAAACTAGCATTTTTTCAAGCTACGAAGTTACTTAATTAAAATCCTCATAAATACTTATTGATAGGATTATTGAATCAGAATTTATATGTAAAAGATAAAACGTAGGTATCATTCCCAACGGAGAGGCCAACGTTCATGTGTTCTTTAAAATAGGGTTTAGTGAAAAGATAGGTACTACCAATGCCAACTGCGGCTCCTGCCAGAACATCCCAACCATCATGATAACCATCAGGTGCTTCTGTTCTACTTAACGCAACGACTGTAGCTAGGATGTAGGCCGGAGTACCATATTTCCATCCGTACCTACGCTGAATAAAAGAAGCGCCAGAAAATGCTGAGGCTGTATGACCGGAAGGGAAAGAATCAAAATTGTTCCTGCCTTCCGGTCTTTGTTTATTTGTCAAATACTTTAATGAATAAGTTACAGCAAGTGTTGTACCGTAAGAAAACGCCAATTTTTTAGTTCCTTGATAATCTTTTTGAATCATAGTCATTATCCCGGCAGATAATGGGAGGGCAATCTGTAAAACATCTCCAGTGTCTTCTAATATATATTCCCATCTTTCGTGCTTGGAATTAGGACCATCAATATCCTGGGAATAACAAACAGCACCCATTATAAGCAATATTCCCAAGAAGCATAATGAAATTGATTTCATAGGATGACGTCTAATAGATTGTATTGCAACCTATACTATAAATAACGCCGTTCTAGTTTATGTATTATATGTAAAAGGAAAGAGACTTATCCTCCATTATTCCAATACTGGGGATGGGTATCTTCAGTTTGTTGGTTCCAATAATCCTGGGTCACCTTACGACCATCGAAAGTCCTCAATTTACGTTGAAAAACCCATATCGTGGGATTGAAAACCATGTCTGTTACTCCTATTGTATACAATTGTGGATCTTCTTCGGAAGTTCTTTTTTCTTCCTGTATCAACACTTCGAAACCATTGTGTTCCAACAACTTCTTTAGAAAATCCTTTCTATTTTCACCAATTTTCTTTTCAACAAAAGTTACCCTGGTGTCATCAATACTGCCAAACAAGTGCTTTCCTCCGAGTGCCATAACTTCTAATTAAAATTTCCGCTCAATTCATAAATATAATCATACAATGGACTGTAAAGCCCAAGTACCAATATACCAATCACGGTAATCAGTAAACCAAGGCGCATATAAATCTTATTCTTGAAAAAGGGGATAGGACTCTCGCTTTTTCGCAAGAACATGGCCCTTACTACTAAAAGGTAATAATACAGTGAGATGGTTACGTTTACGACTGCTAAAAATACCAAGAAATAATACCCCTCGCTCGCAGCTGCAGTAAAAAGGAAAAACTTACCAAAAAATCCTGCCACAGGGGGTATTCCCGCCAAAGAGAACAAGGCCAACATCATTACTAAACTTAAGTTGGGATTGGTTCGGTACAATCCCTCATAATCGTCGATGTTTTCTTTACCGGTCTTCAAGGAAATTGCCTGAACCACTCCAAAGGCCGCTAAATTTGAGAACACATAAATCAGGACAAAGTAAACTATTGTAGCTGTTCCCAATTGGTTACCCGCAACTAGCCCCAATAGTATAAACCCTGCTTGGGCAATTGATGAAAATGCCAAGAAGCGTTTCATATTCTGTTGTCTCAAGGCGAATAAATTACCAATGAACATGGTTAAAACGGCAACGACATAAATCATATTTTCCCAAATATGCATCAAGGGTTTTAAAACCGTAAATAGCAGTATCATCAGAACAAACACGGCGGCTCCTTTTGATATCACCGATAAATAGGATGCTATGCTAATAGGTGCTCCCTCATAGACATCCGCTGTCCAAAAATGAAATGGAACCAACGAAATCTTAAAGGCCAATCCGGCAAAAAACAATATCACTCCAAGAATGGTCAAATCCGCGTAAGATATCATTTGGATAATATCATTGAAATAGATGGATCCCGAGGTCGCATATAACATTGAAATACCAAATAAGGATACTCCAGATGCCAAGGCCGAGGAAAGGATCAGTTTAATTCCAGCTTCGCTTGACTTTCTATTGGCAATTTCAAAAGCGGCTAAGGCAGCAACGGGTAGTGTGGATAATTCCAGTCCTAAATAGAACATTAAAAAATCGCCTGAGGAAATCATGAAATACATTCCCAACAAGGAAGAAAAAAGTAATATAAAAAACTCAGATCCCTTATTTTGGCGAACAATTTTTTCCTGTAACCAATCGGCGGATTGTAGCAAGAGTACAAAGACCCCTACATTTAGCACATTTTTAAAAAAATGTATTAAACCATTGGTTCTGAACATACCCCCAAATAGGTTTCCGTCGGTGGCAGGAAAAAACCCAATAATGGTATGTATACCAAACAAAAGAATGGCCATATGAACAATACTTTGTTTCTTGCTTTGCGAAATAAATACTTCAACAAGAATCAGCAAGAGTGTAATTGCCAAAAGCATTAGTTCGTGGCGCATTAATAAAAGGTAACTAAGATCCATTCTCCTTTATTTTATAAAACACCTTGTATAAAAGGGTGTAAACTTTCTAAAATCATATCACTTAACCACAACGGTGCAACACCCATTCCCACTATAGGGATAAGTAGCAATAATATTCCCAACTTCTCATACCACGTGACCCTTTCCAAGGTCAAGAACCCTTCATTTTTAACCGGGCCCATTAGCATGATCCCTACAACGCGTAATATGTAAACAGCGGTAACTACAATTGCAGAAACTGAAACAACCGTTGCTATTCTATAAAACATATCATCATGTTGAAATGCACCAACAAAAATGTTCATTTCCGCTACAAATCCGCTAAACCCTGGGAGGCCCAAAGACGCAAGACCTGCAATTACATAAATGGCAGAAATAAACGGAATTACTTTAAGCAATCCACCAAGTTTCCCAACGTCCCTCGTATGGGTTCGTTCATAGATCATTCCTATTAAAGCAAAGAAAAGAGCTGTCATGAATCCGTGGGAGAGTGATTGTAGAATAGCACCGTTCCATGCTGTTTTGTTAAGCATCAATAGGGCAAACAATACCAATCCCAAATGACTCACAGAGGAATAGGCGTTGATGTATTTTAAATCGGTTTGTTTAATGGCGGAAAATGCACCATAAATAACCCCTATGGTCGCTAAAATGATAAAGAACCAAGACCAATATTGAGCTCCCTCAGGCAACAAATACATAGCAACTCGGAATACGCCATAACCTCCCAATTTCATTAGAACTCCAGCATGTAGCATTGAAACGGCTGTCGGAGCTGAAGCATGACCGTCGGGAGACCAGGTATGGAATGGGAACAATGCCCCAATTACCGCAAAACCAATAAATGTCAATGGAAAAAAAAGTTTTTGGACTTCAAAAGGAATATTCACTTTGGCGATTTCCAAGATATTGAAAGTCAGCGCACCACCATCAGTATTTGAATTAAAATAGATTCCCAAAATGGCAACTAAAAGAACCGCTGAAGCACCCATTAACATTAGGGTCAATTTCATTGCTGAAAATTCCTTGGGTCCGGTTCCCCAAATACCAATCAATAAATACATAGGAATCACCGCTATTTCGAAAAAGACGAACATGGTGAAAAGATCCAAGGAAATGAAGAAGCCATATACCCCAATTGAGAGTACTATTAGGGAAACAAAAAACTCTTTGGGTAGATCTTTCATTTTCCAAGAAATGAATACCCCAGCAAGTACAACTATTGCTGTCAATAATAAAAGTGTAACAGAGATACCGTCGACCCCAATATTATAATGAATATTGAATTCCTTAAACCAGACCAGATCTTTCGTAAAGACCATGATATCATTATTAGTAGCCCTTTCCTTAAAATAGGCGAAAACCAGGTTGATGGCCATACCGAACTGAACGAGGCTACCGATCATTGAAACCATACGTGCCTGTTTCAATCCTTTAGTAAAAACCAAGGCGAGTATGGTTATTATGGGTACTAAAATGAAAAGCGAAAGAATATCCATATTATTCGTTTAGTCAGGCCATATATAAATAAATACCAAGGCGATGATCACTACTCCAGCAATAAATGCAAAAGCATAATCCTGTACTTTTCCTGATTGCATGCCCTTAATTTTTTTAGAGGTCAATACCGTTTTGTTGCCAATGCCTACCATGGTGCCATCAACATATTTCTTATCAAATTTGGCTATGGGCGCAGAAACTCGATTGAATAAAATTTTCTTGGCAATAAAGAGATAAATATCATCAATGTAAAATTTATCACTTGTCCATTGATACAAGGGTCCAAAAAAGTTTACCATCTTTTCGGCTAAATCATTTTCTTTCTTGTAGAAGATCCACGCCAATGCGATACCGATTAATCCAATGCCCACAGCCACCGCGGCAAGCGGATAATTCAAGTGCGCTTCGAAACCAGCCTTATCGGCGGTCACGAATTCGCTGAAAGGGATAAACCCACCAATAATGCTCAATAAGGCAAGGAATAGTAACGGAAACGTCATTGAACTGGGTGATTCATGTGGTTTATGCTCGTACTTCGTATCCTTTCCCCAAAAAATACCGAAGTATATCCTAAACATATAAAAAGCGGTTAGCCCGGCTACAAAAACACCAATAAAATAGATCAATTTATTATGCTCAAAAGCCGCGACCAAGATTTCATCTTTACTAAAGAACCCAGCAAAAGGAGGAACCCCTGCTATGGCCAAGGCCGCTATCAGGAAGGTAATATTGGTGATGGGCATGTATTTTCGCAAACCGCCCATGTCTTTTAAATAATTGCTGTGCACTGCATGAATTACTGAACCTGCACAAAGAAACAGCAAGGCTTTAAACATGG
>CAZHJO010000168.1:0-6363 GCA_964532755.1 uncultured Maribacter sp.
TTCGATTTCGTTCAAAACCCGAAAGTGAAATAATGTTTTTCCGTAAATGTTCTTGCCAATTTTGTTCGGGTTATCGCAGATCCATTTAAAATCCAGTTCTCTTTCGACCAGGTTTTTGGCTATGGTTTTCCCCTTGGACCCCGCACCCCAAACCACTAATGAGCACTTTGGGTCATATTCCAGTTTAAGAAAGTAGTGCAATTTAATATCCAAAAAATAGTTCGCTTGGTAATGTACACTGGTTCGGGAGGTTCTCGTATCATAGTCACGCCAATGGTGCAGAACCTTTGCACAGGGAACGCATTTCAGTCCGTTTTCATAAAAACGAAACGTAAGGTCATAATCTTCGGGATATCTATTAGGTTCAAAAGCTCCACAAGTATCCAGATCTTCCCTAGAAACCATCCAACAAGGGGAGGGGATAGCACATTCCTTGTAAATTTCAGAATAGTTTGTTCCATTCTTTGTAAGTCCGTTTAGCCAAGCCTCGTAGCGTGCATAGCCGTTACTGATTCCTCGATTCGAAAAATATTCCACAAGGCCTACGGCTACATGACCATGTCCCGTATTGGTCAATGTATTTACCATAGTGACAAGCTTATCACTTGCCATAATATCATCAGAATCCATTCTCGTTATCAAATCGCCTTTACAATGGCTATAAGCCGTACGTAGTGCCTCAATTATTCCATGGCCTGCGTTTTTTAAAAAATTAAACCTGGGATCTTTTTGGGCATACTGCAAAGCGATTTTCCAGCAATTATCACTAGATGAATCATCTACCGCCCAAACTTCCCAATGCTTATAGGACTGTTGTTGAATGGAATCAAGACATTCAGCTAGATAAGCTTCGGTATTTTTAAAGGGAATTAGAATGCTGACAAGCGGTTGTTTCATGAAGGCAATTTAGGAATAAATGCAAATATATATTTGCATATGCTTGGGAACGTTCTATTCAGGAGGTCAATTCCCATTCGGATTGATTTGCCAGTTTCGACTTTCATCCCTTTTGGATAATTGAAGGAATGCCATACTTTTACATAAACAAAAAATACTATGAAAAATTTTGGATACATATTATCAGCATGCGCTTTTATTATACTATTTGTAGCGTGCTCGAATGATGATGACAAGGGAGAAATCATTGACGATTTGGCCATGGCGACCGGTACTTATAGTTTAGTGCAATTGAATATAAATCCGGAGCAGGATATTAATAATGACGGTAATACGACATCCAATGTACTGACCGAATTGCCATGTACAACAGGTACTTTGGTTCTGCGAGGCGACAGTAGCTGGCTCTGGACCGTACTCGAGACAAACGTTACTAGCATAACAGGAGGGAGATTTGTTTTTACTTGTAATTCAGATACCACAACTAGATCTGGATCATGGAATATAAATAATAATCAAGTCACACTATTGGATGGGGTAAGTAGTTTTATTTTTATCAAAGACGGTGACCGACTTATATTAAATGAAGGTGATGATCTACCGGGTTTTAAGAGTATGGTCTATGAGAGATGATATTTGAAATGCGTTATAGTAGCATATCTTGAAAGCTCTGACTTCATTGTTGGGGTTTTGCTTTTGAGTGATATAAGCATTCAGAGGATTAAATTAAGTATCACTTTAATTTTTGGTATGGACTTTTAACAATATGCCCTTGCTTCCTAACCAGAATTTTGAAGCCGGACATAATAAAATTGCTAAAAGTCTTAGCTAAATCAAATGAAAATATATAATCAATAGCGACAAAACCAGAAAGCTGAAAGCTGGAAACGATTTTTTGATAGGATCCTTTACCTTAAGATGCATGATGATAGCACCCAGCATTAAAACTGACATGCCGGTAGCAGCCGGGACGGCAAGGCTGGGAACCCAAATAGAAGTTAGTAATAAAATAGCCAAAAAAACCTTTAGCCCACCGATTGCATACATGACCATTTCCGATAAACCATACGCCTTAAATTCCTCTTTCATAGAGCTAGTGTTGCCTGCCCTCCAAGCCGTTGCTTTCCCAAATCTGAAAAACCATACGTTAATTATACTGAGAAAGATAAATACTTTGACTACAATATTTACATAATAAATTTCCATAATCAAGCTGCTTTAAAATCTACACCTCATAGTTTATATTTTCATTGAACCAGATATTGGTGTTTTTTCATATATCAGACTCAGTATGTGCCTTACCTAAAATTATCTTTTCTGCACAAATAGATGATAAATATACGGGTCTACATATTATTTCTTGGTTATTGATAAAAATTTGTTTAAACTTTAACATAAAGTGTTAAACAATATAATTAGTTTTATCCACAAGGTTATTGATTGGTTAATAGCAAAACAACGTGCTATGATAAAGCGAAAATTGCCTTGTAAATCGGACTTGAATAAAATTAAACTTTATGGATAATCAGGAAACATTATTGAATACGCTAATTGATTCGGAGAATATATTAAACGGGTATACTCATGAGGAAATCGGTGATGATCATTTGTACACGGGAATCGATACGCCCATGAAGGCGAAGGCATTTGACAAGAGCGATGAAGAGAAAAAGGAAAACATTGCGCAGCTGTTCGCTCAAATAATGGATGTAATGGGCTTGGATCTAAATGACGATTCCTTGAGCGGCACCCCAAAAAGAGTAGCCAAGATGTACATCGACGAGATTTTTTCGGGACTTAATCCTGCTAATAAACCAAAGATAGCTTTGTTCGAGAACAAGTATCGATACAACCAGATGCTTGTGGAGAAAGATATTACGTTTTACTCCAATTGTGAGCACCATTTTGTTCCAATTATTGGTAAGGCCCATGTGGCCTACATTTCTTCGGGAAAAGTGATTGGACTCTCCAAACTGAATAGAATTGTACAGTACTACGCCAAAAGGCCACAGGTACAGGAACGTTTGACCAATCAAATAGCGGTAGAACTTCAAACGATACTTAATACCGATGATGTTGCAGTAATTATAGATGCAAAGCACCTATGTGTTTCCTCACGTGGAGTCAAAGACGATACCTCGGCTACTATAACCTCCTTTTACGGTGGAGCATTCAATACGCCTCACAAGATTGCTGAATTGCAGAATTATTTAAAACAATAAATAGGATAAATACATGAAACAAATTGTTATCGTGGGTGGTAGTAAAGGAATTGGTAGGGAAATCCTAAATACATTGGTCGCAAACAATACAATTATAAATCTTAGTAGGACCGCGCCAGAAAGTCAACATCCTAATTTAACCCATTTCGCGTGTGACATTCTTAGCGATGAATTGCCTGACTTGGAAAATGTGGATGGGCTTGTTTATTGTCCGGGGAGTATTAATTTAAAGCCTGTTTCAAGATTGAGCCTTGATGATTTTAGGAACGACTTTGAGATCAATGTTCTGGGAGCGGTCAAGGCCATTCAAAAGTACCTGCCCCAGTTAAAAAAGGGAGAAAATCCTGCAATTTTGCTTTTTAGCACGGTCGCTTCAAAATTGGGCATGCCCTTTCATGCAAGCATTGCAACCGCAAAATCGGGCGTTGAAGGTTTGGTAAAATCCTTGGGCGCGGAACTGGCGCCAACTATTCGTGTGAATGCAATTGCCCCAACGGTTACAGATACCGAATTGGCGTTCAAGCTATTGCGCAACGAAAAAATGATTGAGAATATTACAGAACGTCATCCGTTAAAGAAATTCCTGAATCCTAAAGAAGTTGCTTCAACGGCCGAATTTTTGATGTCAGATAAAGCGGCTTCATTTTCAGGGCAAATATTTGAGATGGACTATGGTATCGTATCTTTCAAAGTATAACCAATGAAAATAACGGGTAAAGCAAAATTAGCACCAACTACATCTTCCAATGCGGGTAGAGTATCTTTATATGATATCGCTATCAATAGGTTAGATGGCACGCCCATTTCCCTCTCGGAATTCAAGGGTAAGAAAATATTGTTTGTGAATGTTGCCTCTGAATGTGGTTTTACAAAGCAATACAAAGACCTCCAAAAGTTAAGTGATACCTATCGCGACGAATTGGTAGTCATTGGCTCACCTTGCAATCAATTTGGGAGACAAGAGCCTGGAGATGCCACACAAATCCAATCGTTTTGTGAGAGGAATTATGGGGTTACCTTTCAACTGACAGAGAAAATTGATGTTAAAGGAAGTAAGCAGCATCCCTTGTATGCGTGGTTGACCTCAAAAGTCCTTAACGGTAAAAAGAAATCCAGTGTAAAATGGAACTTCCAAAAATACCTGGTTGACGAGCAAGGAAACCTTATCGATTATTACTTCGCACTTACAAATCCTATGAGTTCAAAAATCACGAAGCATTTGTAGATGGGTATTGGTTTTATTGGGCTTTTGATTAACTTCGGACTTGTTGTTTTGATTTGGATGATTCAACTTATCGTCTACCCAAGCTTCCTTTACTATCAAACAGCAGACCTGGTAATATGGCACCGAAAATATACGGTTTTAGTAGGCTATATAGTCGTACCATTAATGTTCACGCAGCTTGTTATTTCAATACTCCAAGTTTATGTTTCAGCCACATCCTATACCTTTTCCATGCTCATACTTGTTCTTTTAGTTTGGCTTTCGACCTTTTTACAATTGGTGCCCATCCATTCGAGTATTTCAAAAGGATGTGTGAATCAAAAAATGTTAAACGCTTTGGTAAAAAAGAATTGGACCCGAACGATTTTATGGACTGTTGTCTTTATTATTAGCTTTCTTTTTCACTATACGATATAAAACGCACTACTTGTGAACTAAATTAGCAGGTATTCTTATTTTAATACAATAGTATCAATTTCAAGCTTAAAAGATTCCGCTTTTTTATTCCCGATCAAAAAAGCTACTTCTTCGATGGAGCCACCTAAGAAATTCGGAATATCCAAGCTGCGACCCCTGAAAGCGGGATACATTTCATTGAGCGATATTTCAATGTTTTCCCAATCGCTAGACGTATTGAAATAACTGTTATAGGAGTAATAATCCCTTGAGTTGGCTTTTATTCGAAACTGAAAGGTTTTTCCATCTCCCTTAACCCGTAATACGATTTTTGTAAAGGGTGTTGTGCTTATCTCATTAAATCGGTGCCTCAAGGAAGAGAATCCCCCATTGTTTTCCAATGAGACAGTGCCCTGAAAAACACCATACCCCTCATCACTTATATCGAAATTTCCTGATGACCTACCTCCCATGACCACATCATCAACAATGGTCCAATTTTCCGGATTACTGTTTTTTTGAAAGTCAACTATTGTGTATGATTGCATGGTTATTAGAAATATAATTAGTAAATATATAGTCTGCATGGTTTTGTACTTATGATTATATCTTATCTAAGGCGTTAATTCTGAAAGAAAAACTTCCGCATTCTTTAAATGAGTTTCCTTTTCTCCTCTGGCATTTTGTCAAACATGGTAACGAGCATACCAAGTCTTGGGTTTTGTTTGAAAACTTAACGGTGTTTATCCATAAATCGCCAAAAAAGTCCATCCCGGATTTCTTGCCATGCGCCTTTTTTATAATTACTCATTTTCAATAAATAATTGCTTCCACTTATATAGGGTCTTGTAGACATCAATCCACCATCTGCGAATTGACTTATGCCATATACATTGGGCACCATGACCCAATCATAGGCATCAATAACGACTTCTTTATTAAGGCGTCATGTCTCTTGGTATACAATGGTTTAAGCCTTTATACTTAGCTTCATAAGGTGCTTCATAACCTCTTCGGCCTCATAGGCTTTTTGGTCGCTTAATTTTCGGTTGACTGTTGATAGGCGGTGTGACTCCTTTAAAAGCTTGCGATATCGTTCTTGTAACTTTTCTCTTTCGGTTTTCTTTTTAAATAATTTAAACATAGCTTACTTTTTTAATTTGCTTTTGGATAAAGATAAATAATGTTTAATTATTATCTTATATAATTAAACAATTTAGGATAAATTTATAAGATAAATTGAATTGGCTGAAAGTTGGTTTTAAAGTGTAACGAGAACATTTGCACTGTAACTGTTACCATCATATGCAATACTAAAGTCCGATATGGCTTTTCGAGAATCTTATTGTTTATTGTACATCAATTTCGAAACCATTTTTTCGAGCTTATGCCAAAGCAAGCTTCGCATGGCGAGAAAAAAAACCCATAACGTTAGTTATGGGTTTCCTATTGCGGAGGAAGAGGGATTCACTTCGTGCTTCCCAATATCTCCCAGACTGCAATTGCAACTTTCCATCCTATCCGGATGGGTATCTTAAAAACAAAAATCCCATTCAAGCCAGCTTGATGGGATTTTCTTATTTCAAGCTACAATAAAGCTGCGCTTGATTGCGGAGGAAGAGG
>CAZHJO010000169.1:0-6323 GCA_964532755.1 uncultured Maribacter sp.
CTATTGGCTTGGTAGGCTTCAAAATTGGAGACTGAACTAATCTCCAACCATCGGTCTTGAGCAGTTGAGAATACCTCAAAATCGTAGGTCAGTGCAGCGGTGAAACCTAGGTCTCCTCCACAAAGGCGTACTATTCTGTAGGGCAGTTGCAATTCACGTAATATTGTCTTTACGTGCTCAACCATTGCATCTAAAGCCGCATAAGAATTTGAAGGGTGTTCTACACGAACAATTTCGACTTTGTCAAATTGATGTAAACGATTCAGACCGCGAACATGTGCACCATAACTACCGGCCTCCCTTCTAAAACAAGGGGTATAACCCGTATAGCAAATAGGGAAATCACTTTCATTTAAAATAACATCACGAAAGATATTGGTAACCGGCACTTCAGCGGTAGGAATCAGGTACAGATCATCAGCTACCACATGGTACATTTGACCTTCTTTATCGGGTAACTGCCCTGTTCCATAGCCTGATACTTCGTTTACCAAATGAGGTACCTGAATCTCGGTATAACCGGCTTTAGTGTTATTGTCTAAAAAATATGCGATCAATGCGCGCTGTAAACGGGCTCCTTTACCTTTGTAAACGGGAAAGCCTGCCCCAGTGATTTTGACACCAAGTTCAAAATCAATAATATCATACTTCTTGGCGAGTTCCCAGTGTGGCAAGGCATCTGTATCCAAAGTTGGAATATCACCTTCTTTATAAACTTCTTCGTTGTCTTCTTCTGTATTTCCGGAGGGTACCAAGTCATGTGGAATGTTGGGTATCTGATACAATAAGTCCCTTAATTCTATCGCGGTGGTATTCAATTCATCTCCCAAACGTTTGGAATCTTCCTTTAAACCACCTGTTTTTTCTTTTAAAGCATTGGCTTCCTGAGCTTTACCGGTTTTAAAGAGCATACCAATTTCTTTCGATAATTTATTTGATTCAGCTAAGGTATTGTCCAATTTAGATTGTGTAGCACGTCGCTTTTCATCTAATTGGAGTACATTTTCCAATAACGGGGCCGCATCGATATTCCGCTTTTGTAACGCATCGATGATTTTGTCCCTTTCCTCTCGTATTAGCTGTAACTGTAGCATGGAATTTTGTTTTAAGCGGCAAATTTAAGGTTAATTGATCAATGTATCAATTGGGGTATAACAAATTTAAAGATGGTCTTACTTCTTAAATTCTGATGGATAAATCCATTCATGATGCCCAAAATGATCCCATTTTACATTGGCCAAATCTATAGTAGGGTCTATAAAGGCTTTGTAGGGCCGGCCGTTGATACTGACTTTTGAATTTAGGGCATAAATGGAGACCTTCTCCCCATTAGTTGCGTATTCCTGTTTTACATATTGTGCAAATTGCCAGATAAAATCTGGATAGGCCCCAATCTTTCTCATTTGTTTTTTCGTCAAATGGTCCTCCAGTTTAACCATTTGGGATCGCCCAGTTTCTTTATTGACTACTTTAAACTGAATTTTACCCGTTCTGCTCCTAAGCATCATTCGCCAACTTAAACGATGACCTTCTTCTGTCCATAAAACATCGTCCTTGATAAAATGGTGGCGTATGGGAAGTAATAATTGAATTAGAAAGAAAAGACCAAAGCCAATAACCAATAGACTTTTATTTGCAGAGATCTGAACCTGATTTTCGGTGAAGGCCGGTTTCTTTTTAAAAAAGATATTTCGAATAGTACTAGGTTCAAAAAAGAAAACGGTAAATGCCAGTGCCAAATAAGGAAAAATTCCAATCTGAAAAACTATGGAATTGAAGAGATGAAAGAAGATGGATACTATGAATGCCATTTTCCGAGTAGGTGTCCAAAGTAAAGCGGGGATAATGAGGGCATCGAATACAATTCCCATAATCGCGATTGTTTTATGCACCCAAGCTTCTTGTAATAGTGAGCCAATTATTGGGTAATCTGCTTTGTCCTTCATTAAAATTTCGATAATACCAAAATCTAACCAATCGCCATACAATTTGGCAATGGAGGCATAGGTGTAGACTAGGAATAGCTGTAAAATGATACCCCATCTTATATAGGAGTGCATAGCATTGCCTTGAATCGACGAATTTCGCGTGGCATCAACGGAATAGTCCCTATTTGCCGGGAAGAAACACATTAAGAACGAAATCAAAGCTAGTAAATAGTAATGGTTGTTGTATGATGATTTTTGCATTAAATACACAGCGAACCACATTAAAGTGAAGGTTATAATGCTGAATCGGTATTTGAACCCGAAAGCGATGAAGAGCCCTAAGGTTCCCATTATGAAAAAGTAAAAATACATACCATAACCTGGCAAGGGCTGCAACCATTCAAAACCAATAAATGTAAATGTGAAATGCGGATTTAATAAAGTTTCCCTAACCCATCCGGTGGCAATGGCACCATAACTTTCCAGGGCAATTAAAATTCCAAAAAAGATCCGAAAAATCAATAATTGGGAGTTGTCAACCTTAGTAAAAAGCAATCGGTTTAGCATCTATTGGTTCAGTATTGCAAGTGAGGTCTCTTTGTCCTTTGACAATTGCCTTTTTAAGCCTTCTACGGATTCGAACTTTATTTCATCGCGAATTCGAGCAACTATATTAATCTGTAATTCTTGGTCGTATAAATCTTGATCAAAATCAAAAAAATGGATTTCAATACTTTCCTGCTGGTCCCTCTGAAGGTTTTTAGCACCGGAAACTGTTGGATTATAACCAATATTCATCATTCCGGATACAATGGTTCCTTTTATTTCAGATTGAACAACATAGACTCCGTTTTTAGGTATTAGTTTATAGGATTCCGCAATGTGGAGATTCGCAGTGGGGAATTGTATTTGACGGCCCAAACCTTTGCCTTTTTTCACATGGCCGGTCAGCATGTACGGGTAACCTAAATATTTGTTTGCCGTGTCCATTTGACCCTCTTCCAGGGCTTTCCTGATTTTTGTTGAACTCACCGAGACGTCATTGACCTCCTGGACCGGTATTTCTTCAACCTCAAAATCCAAGGTATTCCCAAAGGTCATTAAATCTAAAATATTTGCATCCCTGTTTCTTCCAAATCTATGGTCATAACCAATAATGATCTTTTTTGTCTTTAGTGAATTCACCAAAATATCACGAACAAATTCAATGGCCGATAATCGCGAAAATTCTTTTGTAAAAGGATGGATGATGAGATAATCAAGGCCCAATTCATCTAAAATCCTAACTTTTTCATCAATGGTATTGAGCAACTTGATATCGTTATCTTTTTGCAAAACCATTCTTGGGTGGGGAAAAAAAGTAAGTACCGTTGATTTTAAATGTTGGGATTTGGCACTTTTAATAAGTTTCTTAAGGATTTTCCTGTGCCCTATATGAACACCATCAAATGTGCCAATGGTAATGACTGTGGGATGTTCTTTGTCGTATTTGGCAATGCTTTGGACTGTTATCACGTTAAATAAAAAATAAAAAGACTTATATTTGAAATTGAGCTAAAAACCCTTTAATGGTTTCAAAATTACGTCTTGTTTTAGCAATATCAATATTATTTCTTTCCTTTTACGGAACTGCACAACGGGACTATTGGAAGCAAGAAGTCGCACAAGGCAATTTAAAAAAATCAATTTCAAATCGTTTTGATGTCCAAAAGGGAAGGGTCTTTTCCTTTCAGGAAGATGTTTTCAAAAGCAAGCTTAAAAACGCGGAATTTTCCAAAAGTAAATTTACCACAGTGCAATTTCCGAATGAAATTGGGGAGATTATAACTTTTGTCGTTACCGAAACCCCGGTTTTGTCAAAAGAGTTGGCAATGAGATACCCAGGTATAAAATCATATTCAGGCTATAGTTTAAAGAATGGAAAGGATAAGATTCGTTTTAGTGTGTCCCAAAATGGGGTGCAGGCAATGATTGTTCATAACAATAAAAAAGGCAATACCTATTTACAGAAAACTCCCGATGAAAAATATGTCATTTATAATCGGGATAGTGAAACGATGGGGAATAAGGAATTTATTTGTTGGACCAAAAGTTCAATAGAAGAGAGTAAGTTTGGCTTAGCTTCAAAACAGGTAGATGATCAGCAGCTTAGGAAATTTAGACTTGCGATTTCGGCTTCTGGGGAATATACAGCTTTTCATGGGGGTACTGTTGCTGATGCACTCGCTGCCATTAATGCTACTATTACGCGTGTAAATGAAGTTTTTGAAACTGATCTGGCGATAACCTTGGAATTGGTTTCCAATACCGACACGGTTATCTTCACTGACCCGGAAACAGATCCTTACGATGGGAACTTGAATACGCAAGTGCAAAACACTTTGACTGCCAACATTGGAGAAGAAAATTATGATGTCGGACATTTGTTCCATAAGGATGAGGCCAATGGAAATGCTGGATTTATTGGTGCTGTATGTGTAGATAATAAAAAAGGAAGCGGTTACGCTGCTAGTCAAAATCCCGTAGGGGATGCTTACGACTTGGATTATGTAACCCACGAAATGGGTCATCAGTTCGGGGCTAATCACACTTGGTCGTTTGAATCGGAAGGAACACAAGTGCAAGCAGAACCTGGTAGTGGAACCACAATAATGGGCTATGCCGGGATTACCGGCGCGAATGATGTTGCAATGAATGGGGATGACTATTTTCACTATTACAGTATATTCCAAATATCAGAGTATTTGGAAACGGTAGATTGTGCAACGGTTACTGACCTTACAAATACGCCACCTGTGATAGTTCCGAGTGGGGATTTTAGTATCCCTAAATCTACGGCATTCGCACTTACAGGAAGTGCAACTGACATTGATGCAACCGATGTTCTTACGTATGCATGGGAACAGATTGACGATGGTATTGTCACACAAGCAACATTTGGACCTACTAATCCCAGTGGGGCGAATTTTAGGTCACAACCACCTACCATTGATTCAGTCCGGTACTTTCCGAAATTATCGAGTGTTTTGGCAGGTAATCTTACCCAAACAAATCCTCCGGTGGGTTCAGCGTGGGAGACGGTATCCGAAGTGGAAAGGGGAATGAATTTTGCGTTAACGGTTAGGGACAATGCAATAGGAGGAGGACAAGTAGTGTCAGATTTAATGAACATTACCGTGGTTAGCAGTGCAGGGCCTTTTCAAATGACCTCACAATCCACAAATCAGGTATATACCGCCGGAACGGTTCAGAATGTGACATGGGATGTTGCAAATACGGATAAAGCCCCAGTAGATGTACTGTCTGTGGATATTTTATTGTCGATTGATGGGGGTATTACATTTCCCATTCCCTTAGCGGAAAATGTTCCCAATGATGGGAACCATAAGGTAGTCTTACCGGGAAACCCCACAACCACTGCGCGCATCATGGTCAAAGCAAGGGATAATATATTCTTTGCTGTAAATGCTGCTGAGTTCACCATTGAAGCGACTGAATTTATTTTAAACTTTACCGAGCTCGAATATGAGGTTTGTCAACCAAATAATCTAATGACCACATTTGATTATGAAACGTTTTTGGGATTCGATGAAGAGGTGACCTTTAGTGCACCCAACCCACCCTTAGGTTTAAATATCACTTTTTCACCGGAGACGGCAACAAGTAATGTTCCTGTTACTGTCACTTTCTCAAATACGGGAGCTGTGCCAGAAGCCTTGTATGCAATTGAAATTGAAGCAAATTCGGCAAGTATCACTAAACAAGTCGTCTTGGATTTGAGTGTTTATGATGTTATTTTTCCTGATGCAGTTCTAGTTGCTCCTGCGGATGGGGGAATAGATATTTCTGCAAATACTTTTTTGGAATGGGAAAATACGGCCTCCTATTCATCGTATGATATTCAAATTGCGACAGATTCGCTATTCACCAATATTATTGAATCGAATACAGTTTTTACCAATACCTATAATCCTTCAAATCTTAACTACGAAACCGTTTATTTTTGGAGGGTTAAACCTAGTAACAGTTGCGGAGAAGGAGTTTTTTCAACCCCCTTTAGTTTCACGACAATCGAGTTTAATTGTGATAATAATGTTGCAGAAGACATACCACTTAGCATTTCAGCAACAGGAACACCTACAATTTCATCAAAAATTCCATTTTATGATGATATTGAATTGGCAGATATAAACGTAAATCTAGAACTGGATCATACGTACTTGGCCGATTTGGTGGTGAAACTAATTTCCCCAGCCGGGACCACTGTAGTGTTGGTATCTAGTTCTTGTGGTGATTTGCAAAATATTAATGCCACTTTTGATGATGATGCCCCAAACTTTATCTGTAATGGCGACCCAGCGATTAGTGGTATGGTAAAGCCACTTGGATCATTAA
>CAZHJO010000170.1:0-6314 GCA_964532755.1 uncultured Maribacter sp.
TGATAACGATAGCCGCCATCCGCACTACCTTCTGCTGTGGAAACTTTTCCATTTTCGCCCCAAAGATTCCCCTGACCAATATCATGGTCATCAGGAATGGTAATACAAGGCCGGTTTCTAAAGGTTTCTTTGAATTGAAGGCCGAATTTGAGCCAGGCCGCTGTATGTTCCGTGTGGTCATAGGATTGGTCTCCTGCAAAGAAAATTAAATCAGGATCTTGATGATTTATGTTGCGGACGTAGTTTTCTCGCAATCCACGATCTTTATTCGAATTACACGACAAGGCAGCCATAACTATCTCATCTTTATCTTTAGGATCTTTACGGATCAAGCCTTCAAAAGATGCCTTTTCACCATGGAGCAACTTATATTTTACATTTTTGGTGTTATCCCAATTTTCAATACGGAAAAGGGCAGACCAACCCAGATCGTTTACATTTTGCCGTTGCACTTCTTTCCAAACCCCATCTTCCCCAATTTCAAGTCGAACTTCCCTCGTCTCTTCAGGATATAAAGGATATAACTGTGCACTTAACTTCAAGGTGTTATTGGCAACTGTATATATTGCAAAGGCGACAACACTGTCACGAGCTACCTTTAAATTAATTATGGGATTCTCCTTGCGGTTCCACCAGTCATTAATTGCCAGGGTATCAACATCTGAAAATGGTGCTATTAACGGAGGAATTTGCTCTTTTTTTTGTTCAACACAACTCACAATACCGAATGCAAGTATTACAAATACAAATATTTTTTTCATCGGAAATGTTTTAGGCTAGGATTATGTAAGTGCATATGGTTTTGTAAGACCAATATGACGAACTGGTTTTAGCTTTTTGGATTGTAGCGAAAATTAGTGATTTTGTGACCATTTGAAGGCTTTTTTGAGTTGCATAGCAGGGCTACGGAAGGAAAAAAAGACGAAAAATGAATGCAACCCGCCTGCCGGACCGGCAGGAAGCACAATTTTTTAGCCAATTGAAAAGTTTAAACCAGTTCGATAATAAATATAATACTTTTAGCAATTAGTTATCTAATTAAAAATGGAGCAAAAACTGATCTTTGTTTATAATGCGGATTCTGGTCTGCGTAACGTGATTATTGATGGAGCACACAAAATATTCAGTCCAAATACCTATGCGTGCAATTTATGCGATATTACTTTTGGAGCATTTGCAGAAAATAAAACCTGGAAAAAATTCAGGCAAAAAACGTCGTTGGTTATGCAGTTTTTGCACAAGAACGAGTTCAAAAGTCAATACGCTTCAAAATTCGGTCATAAATTCAATTACCCCATTGTGCTTATTGCGGTCAATGAAAATCTTGATATATTAGTAAATACGGAAGAATTGAATAAACTGAAAAGCGCAGAGGATTTGATCGAGTTGATTCAGCAAAGAACCTGATCCTATTTCTTGCTTTCTTTGAAGAATTGTTGGTTTATCCGATCAATGTAGTTTACAAGCTCCTCCCTTCCCATATTTCTTGAAGAGGAAGTTACAAAGTAATTGGGAGCCTCTTCCCAAACACCAATAAGCAGTTCATTAATATAGGATTCCACATTTTTTTCAACCTCCTTGGGTTTCAATTTGTCGGCTTTGGTAAAAATGATGCTAAAGGGAATCCTATTTTGACCTAAGTACTCCATAAATTCCAAATCGATCTTTTGGGGTTCATGACGAACATCCACAAGAACAAAGGCACTTACCAATTGTTTGCGCTTGATAAAGTAGTCGGTGATATATTTTTGAAATGTCTTTTTGTCCTTTTTTGAAACCCGGGCGTATCCGTATCCAGGTAAATCGACCAAGAACCAATTACCATTGATTTTAAAGTGGTTAATGAGCTGTGTTTTCCCTGGTCTACCCGAAGTTTTGGCAAGATTTTTTCGTTGGGTCAACATGTTTATAAGCGATGATTTGCCCACATTGGACCTTCCTATAAAGGCGTATTCGGGCAATGGCTCCTTTGGGCACTTGGCAACATCGGAATTGCTCATTACAAAGTCTGCCGACCTTATTTTCATTAGTAAAAAGATTAGAATTTTCTTTGCTCTAACCAAGCATCAAGAATCTCATTGAACTGTTCTGCATGTTCCATCATTGGGGCATGACCACATTTTTTTATCCAGAAAAGATCTGAATCTGGCAAAAGCCCATGAAATTCCTTAGCCACATTGGGTGGCGTAACCGAATCATTTTCTCCCCAAATGATACAGGTTGGCGTATTCATCTTGGGAAGATCCTTGGACATATTATGGCGAATGGCACTTTTTGCGATCGATAGGGTTTTGACCAGTTTAACCCTATCATTCACCGTGGCAAAAACCTCATCAACAATTTCTTTGGTGGCCACTGCTGGGTCGTAAAAGACGTCTTGTGCTTTTTTCTTGATGAATTCATAATCACCACGTTTGGGATAACCATCGCCCATGGCACTCTCGTAAAGACCAGAACTGCCAGTAATAACCAATGCTTTGACCATTTCCGGGTACATCTTGGTGTGTAATAGACCTATATGTCCACCCAAGGAGTTACCTAAAAGTATTACATCTTTTAGGCCTTTGAATTCAATGAATTTCTCTAAATATTTAGCAAAATTTTTTACATTGGTTTTTATCAAAGGCATGGTATATATTGGTAGTTCAGGAATCAATACTTTATACCCCTTTTCCGGAAAATGTTCCGATACACCCTTGAAGTTGCTTAAACCTCCCATAAGACCATGTAAAATAATAATGGGAGTGCCTTCCCCCTTCTCGATATATCGATATTTACCGTCTGTAATAATCTTTTCTTCCATTCAGCACGCTTCTGGTGGTAGTTGGCAAATATAGGCAATTCCTTAAAAAATCAATCTATAGTGTGATTCGAAATAAAACAGGCCTAAACCACTTCTGAAAGCGTCTAAATCACAACCATTAATTGGGTTTCATTTGATAATCAATACGGGGATAAAATGCCCCAAAAAATATTTAATTATGAACAAAGTGGTAAATTGTGGTAAATTGTGGTAATAATTTATATATATTTGAGTTATTAAATAAAAACCAGACGTTTAGAGGTGATAAGCTTCATAGGAACATACGATTGCAAGGCTGATGCCAAAGGTAGGGTAATGCTGCCTGTTGCCCTAAAAAATCAGATGTCACCTATGTTGAACAATGGTTTTGTTCTAAAAAGGTCGGTTTTTCAACCGTGTTTGGAATTATATCCAATGGCCGAATGGAATTTGCTGATGGAGAAGATGAACAAGAAAAATCGATTCAAAAAAAAGAACAACGACTTTATTAGACGATTCTCCGCTGGTGTAAAGGTTATAGAGATCGATTCAACAGGAAGGTTGTTGATTCCAAAAAACCTTATTTCAGTTGCTGGTATAAAAAAAGAAGTTGTTTTGAGTTCGGCAATAAACATTGTTGAAATATGGGATAAGGATAGCTATGAAAGAGTATTGGACGAAACTGCAGAGGATTTTGCGAGTTTGGCGGAAGAGGTAATGGGAGATGATGGGGACGAACTATCATAATCCCGTACTTCTCAAAAAGTCTGTTGACGGACTCAATATAAAAGAAGATGGAGTTTATGTTGATGTGACATTTGGAGGTGGAGGGCATTCCAATGAAATATTGAAAAGATTAGGTCCTGATGGCAAATTGTTTGCCTTTGATCAAGATGAGGATGCACTGAATAACAATATTGAAGATGTACGATTTACCCTGATCAACGAAAACTTTAGGTATATAAAACAGTTTTTAAAGTTCTATGGCATTCGAAAAGTAGATGGTATCCTTGCTGATTTTGGGGTTTCATCGCATCAATTTGACATGGCAGACCGGGGGTTTTCGACACGTTTTGATACTGATTTGGATATGCGCATGAGCAAAAAGAGCAGTATATCGGCCTATGATGTTGTAAACTCATACAAGTATGATGATTTAAGGAAGGTTTTATTTCAATATGGTGATTTACGAAATGCTAATGCCATCGCAACTAAGATTATAGCAAGTAGGGAAGAAGCCCCGATAAGAACATCGGGCCAACTGAAAGAGGTGTTAAAACGGTTTTTGCCCAAACATAAAGAGCATAAAATACTGGCACAGATATATCAGGCGATACGCATTGAAGTGAATCAAGAGATTCAGGTTATAAAGGAGCTCTTGGGGCAAGTTCCTGAATTATTGAATTCTGAAGGTCGATTAAGCGTAATCAGTTACCACTCCTTGGAAGACCGCTTGGTAAAGCGGTTCATTAGGTCTGGATTGTTTGAGGGTGAGCCAGAGAAAGATTTTTATGGGAATGTGAATGTCCCATTAAAGAAGGTTGGGGGGTTAATAATACCGTCGAAAGAAGAAATAGCACTGAACAATAGAGCGCGAAGTGCCAAATTAAGAATCGCGGAACGTATTTGAAAGTCGTATGAAAAAAGGAATTTTAGACGTACTCAGGGGAAAGTTTTTAGTGAGCGGGGACGCCCCGAAGAATTGGCTGTTCATAATTTTCGTTTCCTTTTTGGCAACGGTAATGATCGGGAGTTCGCACAGTGCCGATAAAAAAGTGCACCAAATCGCAGCTCTTAATGAAGAGGTTAAGGAATTACGAAGTCAATTTGTTGATCTACGTTCAGATGTGCAGCGCTTAAAATTGGAATCAACAATTACAAGAACCGTTGAAGTAAATGGATTGTATCCGTCAGAAACACCACCAAAAAAGATTAAGGTAAAATCAATTAACGAATAATGCCAGTAACTGAAAAGAGCATTTTAACAAGGTTGTATGTCGTTGCAGGATGCCTATTCCTGTTTGCTGGTGCTGTGCTTTTTAAACTGGTTAGTATTCAAATGGTGCACGGTGATAAGTATCGGAATCTGGCCATGAAACGAACAGAGAAGATGTTTACCATTGCCCCGAATAGGGGTAATCTCTATTCAGATGACGGTAGCTTATTGGCCACATCGGTTTCAAGATATACCATTCGCTTTGATGCTGTAACCGTAAGTGATGACGATTTCAAGGAGAATGTTAAATCCTTGTCCAATGCTCTAAGCAAACTTACAGGTAAAACATCTTCACACTATCAGCAGCTATTGCGCAAAGCAAAAACCAATAAGAATAGGTATACACTCCTGGTAAGAAACCTGGATTACTCTGATTATATGGCGGTAAAGGACTTTCCGCTACTCAATAAAGGACCATATAAAGGTGGACTCATAGTTGAACAAAAAACGGTTCGGGAGCATCCGTTGGGTAAGATTGCTGAACGAAGTGTTGGGTACGAGCGTAAAGATGAAAACGGATATTACACAAGGGTCGGTTTGGAAGGAGCCTTTGGGCAGTATTTACGGGGCGTTGAAGGCAAACGTTTAAAACAAAAGATAGCGAAAGGCCAATGGAAACCTATTGGTATGGACAATATCGTAGAACCCAAGGATGGTTATGATGTAATATCCACTATCGACATCAATATACAGGACATCGCACACCATGCCTTATTAGGGCAGCTTGAAAAATACAAGGCCGACCATGGCACTGTAATCGTAATGGAAACCAGAACAGGTGAGGTCAAGGCGATTTCCAATTTAGGCATGACCAAGGATGGTAAGTATTACGAGCGTTTAAATTATGCGATTGGGGAATCGCACGAACCAGGTTCTACATTCAAACTTATGAATATGGTAGCAGCCTTAGAGGATAAAGTCATTGATACTAGTTCTGTCGTTGATACAGAGAAAGGGTACTGGCGCATCTATAACCACAGGGTAAAAGACACCAAACACGGCGGCTATGGTAAACTTTCGATTTCTAAGGCTTTTGAAGTTTCTTCAAATGTTGCGTTTGCGAAAACAATTCATAATGGGTATAAGGAGAATCCTGAAAAGTATGTAGACCGTTTACGATCAATGAACTTGCATAATGAATTGAACCTTCCAATAAAAGGAGAAGGTATTCCGGTCATTCGGTATCCAAAAGAAAAAGGGTGGTCTGGTCTTTCATTGGCCCAAATGGCCTATGGGTATGAAGTTGCAATGACCCCTTTACAAGTACTGACTTTCTACAATGCCATTGCCAATGATGGGGAAATGGTAAAACCTCGAATGATCAAGGAAGTTAAAGAATGGAACAGATCAGTTTTAAAATTCGAAAAAGAGGTTATTAACGAATCTATTTGTTCAAAGGAAACGGCTTCAAAGGTGAAGCAACTTTTAAAGAACGTGGTCGAGAAAGAACACGGCACGGGTCATAGATTGTATTCTCCGAACTTCTCTATGGCAGGTAAAACAGGAACAGCAAGAACCGATTATGCGAATTTTGAG
>CAZHJO010000171.1:0-6307 GCA_964532755.1 uncultured Maribacter sp.
GTGGGTTGTTATAGGGTTAGTAGTGTATGCTGCATTTTTGTTACATATTAATTGATAAAAGGCTTAAAGTTTTATCATTACAATGAAACTTCGAACCTTCAATAATCAAACTATTATGAATCATTTCCTGTAATCCAGTGCTGGTGCCCTATCTCCCAAGAGAGGAATGTAATTAAAATCAGCCCCTCTACGTTCCAAGAACTCCGCTTTGGCTTTCGTGACCAATTTACGATCTTGATAAAGGTTTATTGCTGTTAACGCCAAGGTTTTGGCAGCGATCATCATTCCCTTATTGCCTATAGAGGTACCCCCCGCGGCAACGGCCTGCCAACTATGCGCTGGCGTACCAGGAACCCAGGTAGCAGTTCCCATGCCCACGGTAGGCACCGTAAAACTTACATCCCCCACATCGGTTGAACCAAAGGCTTTCGCCTCGGTCTTGTAAGGCTGAATATTTCTGGCCTTTTCTATATCAACACCTTCATATCCCAAGCTAAGGGCAATTTTATCGGCGAATTCTTTTTCTTCGGGCGTATATTCCATACCACCTACTTTGGAAAGATTGTCGTGCATTAGCTTTTGTAAGGTTAAATTGGGTAATAGTTCGTGTGTTCCTCCAATCATTTCAAAATCCATGGTCGTACCCGTACCCAGAGCCGCGCCTTCACCGGCCTTTATAATCCTCTCAAAGATATCGATGACCACATCCCTTTGATTGTGGCGTGCATAGTAATAGACTTCGGCGAAGTCAGGTACTACATTAGGGGCTTTTCCCCCACTAGTGATAACATAGTGTATTCTCGCTTTTTCAGGAACATGTTCGCGCAGCATATTAACCATGGCATTCATCGCTTCGACACCATCCAAAGCTGAGCGACCTCTTTCAGGAGCCGCAGCTGCATGTGCAGAAATCCCATAAAAACGAAACTTGGCCGATTTATTCGCCAATGCCGCACCGGCGCTTGCCGCATTCTGTGAACTTGGGTGCCAGTGCAAAGCTACATCGACATCATCAAAAAGTCCTTCTCGAACCATATATACCTTTCCAGAACCTCCTTCTTCTGCTGGAGTACCATAAAAACGTATTGTCCCTTTAGCGTTATTCGCTTTCATCCAATCTTTGACGGCAATGGCAGCAGCTGTTGAAGCAGTGCCGAACAAATGGTGTCCACAGGCATGCCCAGCCGCCTTGCCTGCTGTTTTTTTCTCAGGAATTGCTTGTTGTGATAATCCCGGTAGGGCATCATATTCACCCATGATTCCTATAAGCGGTGCTCCGTTGCCATATTCGGCAATAAAGGCCGTAGGCATACCTGCAACCCCATTTTTAATTGTAAATCCGGCATCACTCAATGCCTTTTGTAATACAGCGACGCTCTTTTCTTCTTGGTAACCCATTTCGGCCAATTCCCAGATGGTTTGTGCAATCTCGCTGTATGATTCACTTTTGGCATCAAGGTTTTTTAACACCTCATCCAACTTTTTTTGAGCAGATATTGTGATTGATATAAAAATGGTGAAAGTGGCTAGAAAAATTATTTTTTTGAAGTTCGGGATCATGGGAGTTCAGTTTTTAGTCCGTGTTAATAATGGTTTTTTGAGTATAATTATTCGCTGGGATAGTACATGTTTTCTCGAGGATTTAAATATACAAAATTCAATATTTTCATACGTCATTTATAGGTGCGCCATCAATTTAAGCTTATCAGCATCCATATTTTTTATCCGTATCTTAAAATACGTGCTTTATTGGATTAGTTCGACAAGGTATAAGGTTAATGATTTGCCAATTGATAGGTATATCTTGACAGGTTTTGCTACTTTTATTCTTTTGCTTCTCAGTTGTATTCCATGAGGTTATCGTTGCTATTCTTACTTTGTTTATTTGTCCTTGGAATAAATGCCCAAGAAGGGAAATCAGATATTAATTCGAATAAAACTGGAGATAAAGGGATAACAATAACCGGATTTTCTTATCCTACCTTTTTGAACTGCGAGATGCGCTCTACTTTTGAAGTGAATTATAAGTTATCCGAGGATTTTGAGCTAGAATTACAAGGTTTTTATGATACTTATAGATTGGCAAATGTATTTAAGGCACCTCTTATAATCAAATGGAAATTATCCACTAAATGGAATTTGTTCTCTGGTTCGGAATTATTTATTGAACAAGACAAGATAAGGCCACGACCGCCAGTTTTGAAGGTATATATGGTCAACGGAATGGGTTATGACATAAACAGGAATATGACGCTAGAAGCTAAGCACGACCTGCATTTTAACAAATCTAATTTTGGTGGCTATTCAGTTCCTAATTTATTCTCGCTAACCGGAAGGTATAGATTTTGAGCCTAAATTCAATACACTTCTATTTCCTCGGATGATATTTGTTCAGTACTTCGGCCAAATGTGATCTATCTACGTGCATATATACCTCGGTGGTGGTTATACTCTCATGGCCCAGCATTTGTTGAATAGCCCTGAGGTCGGCACCATTCTGCAATAAATGAGTGGCAAATGAATGCCTAAATGTATGCGGGCTGATGTTTTTGCCTAAGCCTATTTTTAGGGCCAATTGTTTTATTATTGTAAAAATCATGGCCCGGGTAAGTTGTCTGCCCCGCCTGTTCAGGAAAAGAATATCATCAAAACCCTTTTGTATGCGCTGGTGTACACGAATTTCCTTTCTGTAAATGTTGATGTATTTTTTATTGAAATCACTAATAGGAACAAAGCGCTGTTTATCCCCTTTTCCAGTGACCTTTATAAAATCTTCCTCAAAGAACAGATCAGAAAGCTTTAGATTAACAAGTTCTGATACGCGAAGCCCGCAACCATATAAAGTCTCTAACATTGCCCTATTGCGTTCTCCCTCGGGTTTTGATAGGTCAATAGCGCCGATGAGTTGATTGATTTCATCTACTGATAAGGTGTCTGGCAGTTTTCTACCGATTTTGGGCGATTCCAATAAGTCCATCGGATTGTCCTTTCGATAATCCTCGAAGTTCAAATAATTGAAAAAACTCTTAAGACCAGAGATGATGCGAGCCTGAGACCTTGGATTCACTGTTTTTGCAATATCATAGATAAAACGTTGTACTATTTCCTTGCCAATGGTTAATGGACTTAATGAAATAGTGTTTTTTTCGAGGAAGTTAATAAGCTTTTGAACATCCCAAATATAATTTTTGATTGAGTTCTCCGATAAACCACGCTCAATTTTTAGATAATGTTTATAATCTTGGAGTGCCTGCTTCCATTTCATTCCACAAATATTGGGTATTTATCGATGAAATGCATGTTTAAAAGTACTTAAATGACGATTTTACAACAGATTCCTACAATTTCACAACGAAAATTCGCGGGATGAAAATGACCAATCTATGTTTGGACTTTCATTAACTAAAATTAAAATTATGAAAAAAGTAGTATTAATTGCCGCATTGGCATTATTCGGATTCAATGTTAATGCACAAGAAGGGTTTTTTGGTAAAGTCGGATTGTCAAACGTAACCGCCAAGGTTGACGTTTTAGGTGTAAATGTCTCTGATTCTGAATTGGGTTTCCTTGTGGGCGTAGGTTACAACTTTGAGGTTAGCGATACTTTTGAAGTCGAACCATCTGTTCTTTATAGCCTTGTTAGCGATTTAAATTCATTGTACGTCCCTATCATGGCTAAGTACAAGGTTGCCGATGAATTCACCATTCAGGCTGGCCCCCAGATAAACTACTTATTGGAGGATATGCCCATGGGTGAGTTCGGATTGGATTTGGCCTTTGGTGTGGGTTATAATTTTACAGAACAAATTTTTGCAGATGCAAGATATGCTTTTGAAGTTTCAAGGGATATTGAAGGATTTAGTTTAAATTCTTTGCAAATAGGAGTTGGATATAGATTCTAAACCTAAAACTAACTTATATATCTAAAAGCGAAAACGGTCTCTGTTTTCGCTTTTTTTTATTCAATTATTGGTTTAGGCATTGTATTTGTTAAAGCTTTAAACAATTGATATATTTATGTAAATTAAACTAAACACTATTATGAAAAAATTATTTCTGCTTTCAGTCATTACACTATTTTCACTGCAATTTTCACAAGGCCAAAGTTTACCAAAATTTGGTATTACTGGTGGACTTCTGAACACCAATGTTGATTTTAAGACAGGCAACTCCTTGTTAAACCTAGTTGGAGTCAACAATTTTGCAAAAATAAACAGTACTGGTTTTTACGTAGGGGGGTTGGTCGATATCGGAGTGGTAGGCGATTTCCATATTCAACCAGAACTTTTATATGGGAGTGCTGAAGACCTGTCCTTTTTTTATTTGCCGGTTATGGCCAAATATTATGTAGCGGAAAGATTTCACATCCAGGCTGGACCTCAATTGAATTTTTCTTCGAACCTGGATGATATCAAAAAGGCTATTCGGGATACTGAAGAGTTATTAGGTACCAACGGCAATGTTGATGATGTTCTGAAGACAGTCGGGGTTGATATTGGCCTTGGTGCTGGGTTTGATGTTTCGGACAATCTTACGATACAGGCAAGATATTCATTTGAATTGACCGATAGATATTCTGGCCCCGCCGGTGGCGTTCTGGATATTAAGGGTTCCGCTTTCCAGGTTGGCGTGGCTTATATGTTTTAGGTATAAATAGGTATGCATATTAAAACAGCCCCTAATCGGGCTGTTTTTTTATTAGTTGCCCTACATCCTAGCTTAGATAACTAAGAAAAATCCCAAAAAACGAACTTCTACAACCATTTTGGCCCGTTTTACAACAAAAATGGTCGTTGAACGGAATAAGAATTTAGATTTGTTCTTCATAAACTAAATTAGTAGATCGATGAGGAATTGCATTCTTGCCCTTTTTACAGTATTTGTAACAGGCTTACAGGCCCAGGAAGGTTTTAAAATAGGATTTCATGGCGGATTGCCCATTGATGATTTCAATGATGCAGTAAGTTTAAGTTTTGGTTTGGATGCGGGCTATATGTTCGCATTGGGTGAAGTTGTTGACGTGGGTGTAAGTACAGGATATATTCACGGTTTTGCCGAGACCTTCGATTCACAGGAACTTGTTGCCGATTTACCCAATATGCAATTTGTACCTATTGCGGCCTCGATACGAATTTGGCCTTCTAATTCTCTTTCAATTGGTGTCGATGCCGGACAAGGTTTGGGTATTAATGAGGGCAATGATGGGGGATTATATTATAGACCTATTTTGGGATATCTGATGGGGGCTCATACAGAATTGAATTTTTCATATACAACCATTAACTTGGATAATGACCTCTCCTGGAATTCGATAAATTTGGGATTACTTTTTACGATTCCGCCAAAAAGAAGATTATAGCACTAAAAAATATTTTTGATAACCATTGGGGAAGAGCTTTCACTTCCCTTTTTTTATACCCAACATTTCGCTACTTTTATCAAATGAAAACCTATAATGGGTATTTCGTTGAATCTTCAGCAGGTTCGGTACAACAGTGTAAAGGTTATGGTCTAAATTTTTTATTGGATGAGAATATTGATTATCAACGGACCTAATTTAAACTTGCTCGGTAAAAGGGAACCCGAAGTATACGGGAGTACCACTTTTGAGGAATATTTTGGACAACTACAGACCAAATTCGAGAATGTTGAACTCGAGTATTACCAATCGAATATTGAAGGGGAAATTATTGATAAAGTCCAGGAAGTGGGTTTTTCATACGATGGTATTGTATTAAATGCTGGAGCTTACACCCATACTTCTGTCGGGATTGGCGATGCCATAAGTGCGATAACTACGCCTGTGATAGAGGTACATATTTCAAATACCTACAATAGGGAGGAATTTAGACATGTATCCCATATCTCCCCAGTTGCCAAGGGCGTTATTCTTGGTTTTGGATTACAGAGCTATGATTTAGCGATACTGAGTTTTGTTTGATCTTTGAAATAGAGAACAAGTCTTTACATTAATTTTGTGCCGATGTAGGCGTATAAGGTTGTATATAATAGCTGTATAAACAATTTGGGCACATTTTCTTGATTCAATTGATTTATAAACTATATATATGATTTCTAAAAAGCATTTGCCGCTACTCTATTTCTTTCTAGGCTTTGGAATATTCATGTTCACAAGGTTGAGTAAATTGGTTCCCAATATTGATATAGCCTTTCTAATAGCACCGATTTTCATTCTAAGGTTCATACGAACGCAACCTAGAAAAAAAGGTATTTGGCTCACATTACTTGGATTTATTCTAAGCATGAACATCGCCCTTTGGGGATTGTTCGAATTTGATGATAAATG
>CAZHJO010000172.1:0-6299 GCA_964532755.1 uncultured Maribacter sp.
ACAGAACCCATCCCTCGATACGATTTAAATTTTCTTCCTTCGTAGATAATGGTTTCACCGGGAGATTCTTTGGTGCCCGCCAATAACGACCCCAACATAACGGTATCCGCCCCGGCAGCAATCGCTTTGGGTATATCACCGGTATAGCGAATACCGCCATCGGCGATAACGGGAACACCACTGCCTTTTATGGCTGCAGATACTTCCAATACCGCTGAAAACTGCGGAAATCCAACACCAGCTACGACCCTTGTAGTGCAGATAGATCCAGGGCCAATTCCTACTTTAACGGCATCGGCACCTGCCTCTACCAAATATTTGGCGGCATCACCTGTTGCAATATTTCCAACAATAACCTCTAATTTTGGATATTTCCTTTTCACCTCTTTAAGGACATTGACCACCCCTTTTGTATGCCCATGGGCCGTATCAATAACAACGGCATCAACTGCTGCACTTACAAGCGCATCAGCCCTTTTAATCGCATCACCAGTAACCCCTATTGCAGCAGCCACGCGTAATCTTCCGTATTTGTCTTTATTGGCAATAGGTTTTTGAGTGAGTTTTGCAATATCCCTAAAAGTTATCAATCCAACCAGTTTGTTATTCGCGTCAACAACCGGCAACTTCTCTATTTTATTATCCTGTAGTATCACCTCGGCCTGCTCCAAAGAGGTTCCTTCACCAACTGTAACCAGATTTTCCGAGGTCATAACTTCAGAGAGTGGTCTTTCATTGTTTTTTTCAAACCGAAGATCCCTATTGGTTACAATGCCAATTAAGGTCCCCGCATCATCGACAATTGGTATACCACCAATACTGAATTCCTGCATATTGTCCTTAGCATCTCTGACCAGTGCATCGGCAGTTAAAGTTACCGGGTCTAAGATCATACCGCTTTCTGCACGCTTTACCTTACGTACTTTCATCGCTTGACGCTCAATTGACATGTTTTTGTGCAAAACACCTATACCTCCTTCTTGGGCCATGGCGATCGCCATACTGGACTCTGTAACCGTATCCATCGCCGCAGAGACGATAGGAACATTGATAGCGATATTTCTAGTGAATTTTGTTTTGATTTTTACCTCTCGAGGAAGAATTTCTGAAAAGGCAGGTACAAGAAGTACATCGTCATATGTTAAACCTTCTCCGAGAATTTTATTTTGGTGAGCTTCCATGCAATTAAGGATTAATTGCGTGCAAATATACTACATTTAGAAGTAACTTTTTGAAACCACCATATTTAATCAGGCTGGGAAGGTCTTGTGGACAATTGATAGAGCACAACGAATACTGAAACGCCAAAAGTCAGCGTCATCAGTACACCCGAAAATAGCACTACATATTTCATCCAAAGGATGCCGTTCCACAATAAATATATTCCACCAAAAGTGAGGATAACAGAAAAAAATGGTTCAACTGTGAGGAAAAGTTTCACCGTCTTCGATAGCTTTGTAATCCACACTAAAATTCCCAACAAAAAGAAGATGAAAGACATAGAGAGAATGTGCGTATGTATAATGGTCAGCATTTCCCGTTCACTTTTATGAAACTTCAAGATTTCGGCGTTTTCATCCTCCTCATTGCCCAAGTAATTCTCCTCGATGCCTGCAGAAGAAGTAGTACTGGTTTCACTTACGAACAGCAAGCCAGTGCAAAAACCTATCGATAGAACCACAACAAATGAGGCTACAAAAACTTTTACTTCTTTTGGAAATGTTGAAAGTAGTCCATTATACCGCATTATAAAACTTGATTTTTTTGCAATATTCCAACGGTCTGCAGAAGTTCATCAATTGAATTGGTCATCGACCGAACCGAAATTGTTGCCCCTGCAATACCATCGATATTCGTTTTATGACTTACCCGATCCTTAGCTGTTTTACCGTTAAACTGTTTTAACCAACGTTTGCTCCCAATTTCACCTCCGTATTCCTCCCTATAGATCAATACTTTCGAATGCATGATCTTAAGTTCGGTATCGAAGACAATTAAATAATCAAATTCAGCGGTTTTACTTGGAGCCTTATCAACAAACAAATAACCCAAATGTTCAGTACCATCAGTTATCTTAAGAAAATTCTGGGGTGTAATTTTCTTTGGAAGTCCTTCATTCAAAGAAGTCGAAATTGCTATCGGGACTAAAGTAAAACCATCTATCTGAAACGTCTTCTTCAGTTCTTTCTGAACTTTTTTTTCAACATTCTTGGGCAGTCCAAAACCAACTAGTAAAAAGAAGGCAATCGCTATTGGAAAAAGAAATTTCTGTACCCTTTGCATGTCGTAAATGTATTAATTTAGAATGAATCTCAATAAAGAAAATACATTCTTTTCATAATAGATCCCTACTTCAATAAAAGATGGGATATTAAAACCAAACCCCGATGCCAAAATTCAACCGGTCTTTGACATCGCCATTTTCCAAGGCATTACTTCTAAACTGGTAATCACCCTTCAATACCACCCCAGGGGCAAGATGGTAGGTTAATCCCGTGGTGATGTCTGTTCTATCATAAGCCTCATTCTTTGCCAGTGATCCTGTGGTCGACGCATGTGTGTCATACTTTTCGTAGCGGGTGAATACGAACAGTTTTTGTTCATTTTTGACTGGTAGAAGATTAAATGCACCTTCTATATACCAGCCTTGTAATGCACTGCCTAAGTCTCTTCCGGTTAAGGCATTGTAATCTTGAGTATCGGATAAGGAAGCGTGTATGAACTGACCGCGTGCCGTAAAACGCCGATATGCATAACGGGCATCCAAACCAAACATGGAAATACCAATATTAGAACCATCAATTTCTTCAACATCGTCTGCAGCTTGGGTCTTACCAAAGTAGGTTGAAAATCCTAAACGCAAACCAGGTATGCCATAAAAATCCAATTTGGTAGATAAGTTTGGACTGTCAACAGTTGATTTAATCCCTTTTTGACGACCACTTCTAAGACCGTTGGAACCTTTTAGAATACCTGATACACCACCTTCCCCATCAGCAACAGTTGATTTAAAACCATTGAACAGATAGGCCTGGTAACCTAAAGAAAAGTCATCAAAACGACCGTTGACACCAACGCCTAATTCTCTCCAAGTTGTTGGTACTATCACATTGTCCATAGCCGGTCTCTCAGTGCCATTAAAGGTTGTAGGCTCATGAAACTCATTTACAATGCCCATGGGCACTAGCATTAGACCACCCCTTAAGTTTACATTGCTTCCCACATTATAATTTACGAAAGCCTGTTCAACGAAGACCTCTTCAACATGTTCAAACTCAATTTCAGTGACAAATTGGGTTTTATCATTAAAGCGATAACCAAGCAATAAAACCAATCTTTGAACGTCCAATTCGCCATTGTCCCCATCGGGTTGGTTGTATAGCATTTCACCGTAAGCACCTATGGTAACTGCCGAACCATAGTTACCCGACAAAAGACGCTGGGCAGCATTCAATTGTTGCTGTGGATTCAACATGATAGAATCCGTTACGTTTTGTGCCGATAAAAATGCTGCAAATAACAACGTAAATAATAGAATTGGTTTTTTCATTTTTAGGTTATTCTTATTTAGACTTATTTTAAATAAATAGATAATCTGGGCACAAATTTAAGTCCAAATCTGAATTAAACAAAGTTTATTTAAATTAATTCTAAATAATATTCACTGCGAGTGTGGTCTACTTTTTCATCCTATTGAAGGTAAGCACATTACACTTTACTGGAAATTTGAAAAAAGCGCGGTTGCTTTATTGAAAGCCGCTTCGAAAGCCATCCAATTCACATTTGTGGTGGTCTTTTTAGTGGTAAAATAGGATAACATTTTTTCTGTGGGCATATTCCCGGTCAACTCGTCCTTAGCCATGGGGCAACCTCCGAAACCTTGCACCGCCCCATCAAATCGCCGACACCCAGCTAAATATGCTGCTTCTACTTTTTCATGCCACTTGGTGGGTGTGGTATGTAAGTGGGCACCAAACTCAATTTCGGGGTATTTAGGAATCAAATTTGAGAAAAGATAATTGATATTCTCAGGCGTTGAAGTACCTACGGTATCGGATAATGACAAAACCCGAGCACCCATTTCTGCCAATTTCTCAGTCCACTCCCCTACTATTTCAACATTCCATGGATCGCCATAAGGATTCCCAAATCCCATAGAAATATATGTTACTACTTCCTTTCTATTGGCCTCGGCAATATGTAAGATCTCATTTAAGGTTTCAACTGATTGTTTAATGGTCTTGTGCGTATTGCGCATCTGAAAATTTTCGGATATTGAAAAGGGATATCCCAAAAAATCAATTTCCGAATGCAAAATAGCATTCTGGGCTCCTCTAACATTGGCCACAATCGCCAACAGTTTACTAGTAGTATTGGACAGATCCAATCTAGCAAGTACCTCGGCGGTATCTACCATTTGTGGTATGGCCTTAGGCGAAACGAAACTTCCAAAATCTATGGTATCGAATCCACAACCTAGTAAAGCTTGAATGTATCTGGCCTTTTCTTCGGTAGGAATAAACTCTTTTATGCCTTGCATGGCATCCCTAGGACATTCAATAATTTTAACCTTTCCGGACATTCAAATGGCTTTATTAGCTTACCAAAATTACCATTATTTATTCGATAAAAATATAAACAACCCAATACCGATAAAGACAACAATCTGTAGCCATTTTAAAGATAAACCAAGTTTAGCATGCCCTCTTATATAGTCCGAAATTGACCCCGAAAGTATGGCGATAAGACCAAAAACAACCAAAGCGACCAGCATAAACAACAAACCCAAAACATAAAACTGAATGACGTGACCCAGTGAATCACTGAACAAAAATCCCGGGAAAAAAGCCAGAAAGAATAGGGTCACCTTTGGATTCAGAACATTCATAATAAACCCTTGCTTAAATAACTGCACCAATCCCTTTTTAGGAACCTCACTATTAGAAAGTTGCAAGTGTACATCGCTTCTAAAAACTATATAGGCCAAATAAAAAAGATATAGCGCCCCGAAAAGTTTAATCACAAAGAAAATATGTTCATTTTCCTTAATTATTGCCGATATCCCAAAGGCCAAAAGTGTGGTATGCACTAAACAACCTGAGACCAAACCCATGGTTGTTGCCAAACCATATTTTTTACCATTAGCTATACTTTGGGTCAATACATATAAATTGTCCGGACCTGGTGCTATGGCCAATAAGGCAGATGCGATAATAAAGGTTGAAAGTATTTCGTAATTCAAAATTGACTGAATTTAGCTTAGAAAAATACAAATTCCTACCGAGTAAGAAGCTATTTTTATATCTTACCAGAAATAAATATTATGAAATTCAGCTACATAATTTTCAGTGTTTTTTTTGCAATTTTGACAATTGTTTTACAAAGTTCGAAACATGAGAATCCCAATCGAATAATAAAGCGTGATGTCGTGAAAGTCAATGATAGTGTATTGCGCCATGTGGTATTATTTAAATTCAAGGACGCAACATCCCCCTCGGACATTAAAAAGGTTGAAGATTCATTTTCTGCACTGCCTTCAAAAATACCTCAAATAATGTCCTATGAATGGGGTTTGAACAACAGTCCGGAAGGCTTGGATAAAGGATTTACACACTGCTTTCTTTTAACTTTTAGGAGCGAAAAAGACCGTGCGATTTACCTTCCTCATCCCGACCACCAGGCTTTTGGACAAGTTCTTACCCCCTATTTGGATAATGTCCTTGTCATCGATTATTGGACAAATTAGAAGTATTCCTGACTACTGCCCCAGAATGGCCTTGTTGATTTTATTTATTAAAGCTGGACCTTCGTAAATAAATCCTGTATAGAGTTGCACTAAATCCGCACCCGCTTCCAATTTTTCAAGTGCATCTTCCGCTGAATGTATACCACCGACGCCGATAATAGGGAATGCCTTATCGCTCTTTTCCGCTAAAAACCGAATGACCTCCGTGCTACGATCTGTCAGCGGCTTTCCGCTCAATCCACCTTTCTCCTCCGAGAGCAAATAGGAGGATTTCAATGCTCCCCTTTCTATGGTCGTATTGGTAGCGATGATACCGTCAATCCCAGTATTCTTAACGATATTGATAATGTCGGTCAATTGATCATTGGTCAAATCGGGGGCGATTTTCAATAAAATAGGTTTCTCAAAAGTATCGGCTCCTTTTGAAGCAATTTTTGTGTTTTCCTTTTTTAATTCCTTTAATAAGGCGGTCAAAGGCTCTTTATCCTGCAGCTCCCTTAATCCGGGTGTATTGGGCGAGCTAACGTTGACCACAAAATAATCGACATGGGGG
>CAZHJO010000173.1:0-6253 GCA_964532755.1 uncultured Maribacter sp.
AGGTCTAAAGGCACTCTTACGCTCTTCAAAGCCCATAATACTTAAACTTCCCATAGTATTACCATGGTACCCTTTGTTTGTTGAAACCAATTCTGTTCTGCCGGTATATCTTCGGGCTAATTTAAGGGCACCTTCGATAGCTTCAGTCCCGGAATTGACCAAATACGTGGTTTCCAGTGGAGAAGGGAGGAATGATGCCAAGAATTTAGCATATTCCACAGCTGGTTCCTGAATAAATTCACCATACACCATTACGTGCAAGTATTTGTCTAGTTGGTCTTTTACGGCTTTTATGACCTTAGGGTGACAATGTCCCAAACTGCAGGCTGAAACACCTGCGACAAAGTCAAGATGTGCATTGCCCTGGATATCATGAATATAACTGCCCTTGGCATAGGATACTTCCAGGGCCAGTGGGTTCGGTGTAGTTTGGGCTTGATATTTTAGAAAATCTTCCTTCATGGGGTTCATCGATTATCTATAACCCTAAAAATCCATGTTGTATCCTGATAATGTCCATTAAATCCACTAACCCGTGCTTTTTCGGCATCATCAAGTGAATCATAGCGGTCTAAGTATACGTAATAAAACTTGTTAAAGCTGCGGAAAAAGTGGTTGGGCCGTAAGCCTTGTGATTTTAGGCTCCTAACGAACTTTTTATAATTGACCTTATCTTTATAAACCTTGGCAATCAAATAATATCCTGACTTAAGGTCATCCTCGATGGGTATTTCCTCATAACGTTCGCCACTTTCGGTATTTTTGTCTGGCTTGATCTTTTTCTTGGGGCCGGTAGCCTTGTCATTGGTCCTTTTGATATTGTTCACAGGGTCTCCTTCATTGGTATTCCGTTGCTCTTCTTCAGCATCAATGTCTATAGGATTTGAGATCCCGCGAATTATCGGTAAAACAATGTTGTTGTCATCTGCATCAAAGATGGCATCCTTAGTGAGAATTCGTTCGTCACCACGCCAAATAAAGCCTTTTAATTTTCTGCTGTTTTCGGGAAGCTCAGTTTCCGGATAAATATCACCATCAGGATTGGTGAAAAATGTAAGTTCTTCAATATCATTATTCGCCATAGCAATGCGTATGGCACTACAGATGGTCTTATCAATTCCGATGAGTTCATCGTCATCATTGTACATGTAATAAATAACCTCCGTATTTTTAATTAAATCAATGATTTTGAGTTGGTTATCCTTGAATTTACCAAATAAATCCTTGCCTTTTGCCTGGTTGTAGCCCTCCATGCTCACACTGTCCAAGGAAATGATAAAGGCATTGTTCAAAACTTTGAGGGAATCCATTTTTTCGGTCTTCAGGTCAGATTTCAGATGAATGCTATCCCCAGTCATTTGGTTAGGTCCATTCCAAAGAATTGGATTCGTTATCAGTTGTGTAATTCCAGTTTTTTCATTGTAATGAATAGAATCGCATTTACCACTTAAATCCGTCTTAAAAAATTTAGCATTGCGAAATGCCCTAAGAATACGATTTTCAGTCTTACCGGTCAGCATTAACGTATCCCCATGTATATACAACGAGTCTTGCTCCATTAAGCCTATTGATACAGCCCGTTTGGTGGCAAAAACGGAGTCTCTGGCTTTAAATACCTCCGCATAATGTGCTTTAATAATACCATTATTGATGGTATCGGTGACTGTAATATTATTCGTTGCTGAGGCAAATTCACGGGCTTTATTAAAATATACACTATCTCCTTTAATAATTCGATTGTTATAATCTATTCTGGTGTTTTTAATAAAATAGCCACTTTCTACCTTGGTATCGTAAAAACCTCTCTCACAGTATATTTTATAGGTAGTACCGGTAATTGTTGAAGGACCATAGAGATAGGCATTTTTGGAAGTTTCATAATAGTCCAGTTGTTCAGAATCCAAAATATAATCCGGGTTTTTCAAATGAACGCTATCCAGGAATTGCAATTTTTTAGTTTCTAGAAAATACTTGCCAATTTCACTGGTCAACGTGTTTACCGAGTCAACCACAGTACCGAAATCCTGATAATAGGCTTGTTGTTGTATTCTGTTGAATCGTAACGTATCTGTGGTCAAGGTCATTTGCGACTTACTGGTCAGTACAACGTTTTCCCAGGCTTTGGCAAGGTTCTCATTGCCATCATAATCAATTTTTCCACTTGTCATTTGAATGGAATCCCCTTGCTGCAAACGAATATTGCCAACAGCCTTTAGCTTGTTCTCTTTCTGGTAGTAAATGGCAATATCGCAGAATAAATCAGCGCCCTCATGCTCAAACTGAATTTGTCTATCATCCTTACTAAATATTGAAGCTCCAGGAAATTGTACTTCGTCCTTGGTAAAATTGGCCCCGTAAATAATGTTGATTTGTTTTACCTCTTCCTCAACTGGTTCTTGTGCTAAGGCCTGACCAGTACAAAAGAAAACCAGTATGAATCGAAATATGCTTCGCAAGGCTGTAAATTTTGTCCAAAAATAGGATTTTTTAAGGGAGCGAAATAATCATTGGGATAGTTTTAGGAATTACCTTTTTATCGGATTCCGTTAAAACAAACAAGCATCCTAACAAACACCAATTAAAAAATGTATTTTATGGTATCATTTTAGATTTAATGCGATGAAGAAAACAAAAAACTATAGGCAATCTATTAAGGTAAATGCCAGTAAACGGGTAGCTTATAATGCACTGCTGTATCATATACCTGATTGGTGGAGTACTGTTGATGGCAATTCAGAAAGGGTAGGTGATGAGTTCAAAGTATCATTCGGGGCAGCATCGTATTGGATTTTTAAAGTGACTTCCCTTGATGAACACAATGATGTGATTTGGGAATGTATTGAATCCCATCAGGACCATAATCTAAAGGGCATTGATGAAGAATGGATGAATACCAAAATGTATTGGTCTATTTCGCGATCCGGTGGGAAAACAAAAATTGACTTTCTGCATGACGGTTTGGAGTCGACAGGCGTGTGTTACGATGTTTGTTCCAACGGCTGGGATTTCTATATTTCGGTTAGTTTAAAGAATTACCTCGAAAATGGTAAAGGAAAGCCATCTGCAAAATAAATAGTAGATGGCTTCTTTATAACAAATACCTAATAAATCAAAAATCCCGATACGGGGATTCCAAATATTGATTGGCCTCTTCTTCGGCAAATTTTGCGGTATTATTGTCCCAATGTAAGGTCTTGTTAGGGAAACGACCCGCAATTACACCCAAAAGAATTGTTTCGGTTAATCTGGAAGCATAAGAAAAAGGGGCACTGCATTCGTCTCTGCCCAAACAGGCCTCTACAAATTGATGGTAATGCTTAACACCTTCTGAAGTATAATTCCTAATTGGATCTCCCATATTATTTGCTTTGCTTATTTCAGCAATTTCCTTAGAGATATCCACATATTCACCATCTACGATTTTTCTTGGCAGCTCCATAAAATGCGGCAATAACAAACGTCCCTTTTCGCCAATGAACATTGCACCTTGGTCTGGTAATACTCCCTCACTTGTTGCTTTGGTTTCGAGTGACATTTTTTCTTCGACCGAGGCCTCTCCTTTTTTGGTAGTTGTCTTTTTCCGGGCATTGGGAAGCTCAAGATCCTTATGGTCCTTTGGGGCACCTGGCCCATCATACCAAATCCATTTTAAAGAATCGCCTGTATATTTGGTTCCTGGAAATTCATAGGTTACAACATTGTTTTCTGGAAAGCCATAACCCGTAGGTTCTCTACATTCATTTTTAATGGTACGAGGCACATCCAACTGTAATGCATTATACGGCGTATCAAAAATATGAACACCCATATCACCAAGGGTTCCGCAGCCATAATCCATTAGTTTTCTCCAATTCCCGGGATGATAAACTCCTTTTTTATAGGGTCTTTTGGCCGATGTACCCAACCAAAGATTCCAATCCAAAGTTTCAGGAATAGGGTCACTTCCTTTAGGTTCTTCACCATCAAATCCCCAATTCTTCGGGGACCAAGCTCTAACAGTGTTGACTTTACCAATAATTCCTGATTGAATCAAAAGGGTGGCCAGTTTGTAATCATAGAACGAATGTACCTGAATACCCATTTGAGTAACCAGGTTTTTCTCAGCTGCCAACTTTTTCATGGCTCTGGCCTCAGAAACATGATGCGTGAGTGGTTTTTGACAATAAACCGGTTTGTTCATGTTCATTGCCATCATAGAAGCGGGAGCATGTGTATGGTCCGGTGTTGATACTATAACCGCATCAATGTCATCAGCCATTTCATTCAACATTACCCTATAATCTGAAAATACCTTTGCTTTCGGATGCATTTTTGCAGCAGCACCGAGTCTATCGGCATCAACATCGCATAGCGCGGTAACATCAACCAATGAATGTGAAGCAATAGCCTTTAAATCTTCACCTCCCATTCCGCCTACTCCGATATGGGCCGTTCTCAAGCGATTGTGTGGGCCCATTTTACCAATAAATGAAGGTATCAAAGCCATACCAAGTAGACCTAAACTACTTTTTTTTACAAAATCCCTGCGATCTTTATTGTGTATACTCATACTAATTTTTTTAAATAGTTATTAATTGGTCGACAAATCTTTTATTACAATATTTCTAAATCGTACTACATCCCCATGACCTAAAAAGCCAATGTGACCCCTATTTCTCTGCAGTCCAGGGTGGTCTTTCTTGTCTAATGTGCCATTTTTACTTGCTTCCAAAAAATCGGCATCAACAATTGAGGTTCCATTCAGGATGATCAGAATTTTGGACCCTTGCACATGTACTTCCTGTTGGTTCCATTCCCCAACCGGATTTAAGAATCCTCGTTTCGCCGGAATGATACCGTACACTGAACCATGAAATTGGTAGGGTTTTAAGTTAGCGTATTTTTCGGCGGTATTGTCCAATATCTGTAATTCCTTTCCCAAGTATGCCGCATCACCTTCAAGCGGTGCATGAATGCCCAGTCCATTATTTCCACCAGGAGTCAACTGAAATTCGAATTTCAGAATAAAATCACTGTATTCATTCAAAGTAAATAGATTACCTCCGCTTCCGCCACCATTGGGGTCAACGACGATCATTCCGTCAATAGCTTTGTACGAGTCTTTATTTCCGATCCACCCATCCAGGTTTTTACCATTGAAAAGATCCTTGAACCCCGTTTCTTCCTTCGTCTGATGTGAACCGCAGGAAGAAGTAAATACGGTCAGCAAAAGAAGTAAAAAACAGTACCTACCTTTTGATATCAGTAATTTCAAGATTAATTTCATTGGCTCATTATAAAATAATGCCTAATGGACTTGTATCCTTCCAACTCCCTCTAGTAAAATCAGGAAAAATTTGAGGTGTACCGCCACTAGCCACAGATCGTTCGCTCAACGGCCCAACGGCACTCCAGAAACAGCCTTCGTACAAGTTTTGATCTAAAGGAAGCCCTTTCTGAAGGCATTCTATTATACGGAATCGCATCATCCCGTCCATACCACCATGACCACTTCCCTGTGTTGATTGACTTAGCCTTTTGTACAATGGGTGGTCGTATTTTTCATATAACGCAGCAAGTTGTTCACCTTGTGCCCAAGAATGATGGTTTTCTGTTGCGCCTTCCACACCGCCTTCCAATGCCACTCTTGTCGGGAAACCGGCCAACACTCCTTTGGTGCCCTGAATCATATTATGACGGGAGTAGGGTCTTGGGCTTGTTTCATCCCACTGGACCATTATGGTGCGCCCTACGGTGGTTTTAATGATGGAAGTATTCAAATCACCACCTTTGAAATCTAATTTATTCCATTTATGGTCAGCTGTATAATTCTTTTCAGCATATAACTTCCTACCCAAGGCCGGAGTTGAAAATGATACTAGACTATTGAAGTTGTCGTCAGTACGACCCAAGTTCATGTACTGTGCTACAGGACCCAGTCCGTGTGTGGGATAAAGATTCCCATTTCGTTTGGCATAGTGATACGTTCTCCAAGAGCCTGTACCACGTTCCTGTTCTTCCATTTGACCTCTTAATTCATGGATATAGGCTGCTTCTGCATGTAATGGCTCACCAATTACACCCTGTCTACACATATTTAAATACATCAACTCGTCCCTACCGTAATTCACGTTTTCCATCATCATACAGTGCTTTTGCGTCTTCTCGGAAGTATCAACAATCGCCCACATTTCATCTAGGGTAACAGCTATAGGTACCTCGACAAATGCATGTGCACCTTTTTTCATAGCCTCAATAGCCATAGGGGCGTGGG
>CAZHJO010000174.1:0-6241 GCA_964532755.1 uncultured Maribacter sp.
AATATCGGCATCGGCAATTGTAACTTGGCCAACTACCTTGTCAATTTCCAAGGATTTAGAAGTAAAATCAGCCTCTTCCAATTCAGGGTTGAAATCCTCAACGCTTGCGGAGGTGCTATTTTCAACCAAACCGAAGGAATTATTGGATACCCCCAGAACCTTAATGTCAGTATTTATCTGCGTATGGGCAAAACCTTTATTACTAAATACCGTTCGCTTTACTGTAAATGGGCTAGTACTTTCAGGAACAGCTACCACATTGCAGGCATAACCAGCTCCTAACTTTGCCGCTACAATAGGGGCTAAAAATTTTGTGTCAGAACTTGAACTGAGGATTACAACTTTGGTATCTTCACTTTGTGCTGCTTCTACAATGGCATGGGCATACGCTTTGGCATTGAATACTTTTAATTGATTGCTCGAAACGTTCAATACTTTGGATACCCCATAATCCCCTAACTTTTCATTCTCGTTCGCATTGAATGAAATGGCTGTAACCGTAGTCCCCATTTGTTGGGCAACTTCGCTGGCATAAGAAGCAACTTCCAAAGCATTCTTTTTAAAATTGCCGTTATCTGATTCTGTATATATTAAAACTGACATACTATTATATTAAATTTATCCTGAAAGGATTTCAGGTATTTTTTATCTAGTGATTAAATGACTTTGGCATCGTTGTGAAGAAGATCTATCAATTCTTCTACATTGGTGGCATCAACTAATCTAACTGCACCTTTGGGAGCTGGTTTGTCAAATTTAACATCCATGGTTGCCACTGTTGCTTCAGTTGGCTCTATGACGCTTAATGGTTTTTTCCTTGCCATCATAATTCCGCGCATATTCGGTATACGCAAATCGCTTTCTTCAACTAAACCCTTTTGACCTGCGATTACCAAGGGCAATGAAGTTGCTATTTTTTCCTTACCCCCATCGATCTCACGAATTGCCGTTGCCTTAGTACCCTCAATCTGCAAATCTATGCACATGTTTACAAAATTCATATCCAATATAGTCGCCAGGATTCCCGGTACCATTCCCCCATTGTAGTCAATGGATTCCCGACCACAAATAATCAAATCATATGCGCCATTTTTTATCACTTCCGCTAACTGCTGAGCAACGAAATAACCATCGGTTGGTTCCGTGTTCACACGAATAGCTTCATCAGCCCCAATGGCCAATGCTTTACGAATTGTGGAATCTGCGCTTGGACCTCCAACAGAAGCTACATGTAAAGTGGCACCCTGCTTCTCTTTGAACCACATGGCTCGGGTTAGTCCATACTCATCATTGGGATTAATGACAAATTGCACCCCGGTAGTGTCGAATTTGGTGTTGTCGTCGGTAAAATTAATCTTTGAGGTAGTGTCCGGAACGTTGCTAATGCAAACTAATATCTTCATAAATGTAATATTTTCGGGTCTTAAAAAGAGTTCCGCAAAGATAGGTAATCTTTTTAAAAAATACTATGCGCGCATAATAAAAATTGTAGTTTTTTTTAGTTCCTTGACTCCCCAATTTGACATATATTTTGCTATTTTTGCATTCGTTTGTCCCTAGGGAAAACTTAATAAAAGCTATTAATGAAGACACTACAATTTAGGCAAGCCATTGCAGAGGCAATGTCCGAGGAAATGAGAAGGGATGAATCTATTTATTTGATGGGTGAGGAAGTTGCAGAATATAATGGTGCCTATAAGGCTTCAAAGGGGATGTTGGATGAATTTGGTCCAGAACGCGTAATCGATACTCCAATTTCAGAATTGGGATTTGCAGGTATCGGTGTTGGTTCCACACTAACAGGAAACAGACCTATTATTGAATTTATGACCTTTAACTTTGCATTGGTCGGTATTGACCAGATTATAAATAATGCGGCGAAAATCAGACAGATGTCTGGTGGGCAGTTCAGTTGCCCTATCGTTTTTCGTGGACCAACGGCTTCTGCCGGCCAATTGGCAGCAACACACTCTCAGGCATTTGAGAGCTGGTTTGCAAACTGTCCTGGCTTAAAAGTAGTGGTGCCGTCTAACCCTGCCGATGCCAAAGGCCTTCTAAAGTCCGCCATTAGGGATAATGACCCGGTAATTTTTATGGAATCCGAGCAGATGTATGGTGATAAAGGGGAGGTTCCTGAAGGGGATTATACAATACCATTAGGTGTTGCCGATCTTCGAAGAGAAGGCTCTGATGTGACCATAGTTTCCTTTGGTAAAATCATAAAGGAAGCCGATAAAGCCGCTGATGAATTGGCCAAAGAAGGTATTAGCTGTGAGATAATCGATTTGCGTACGGTAAAGCCATTGGATTATGAGGCAGTTTTGAATTCAGTGAAGAAAACAAATAGGCTAGTTATTTTGGAGGAGGCATGGCCCTATGGTAATGTGGCTACTGAAATTACTTTCCATGTACAGTCTAACGCATTTGATTATCTGGATGCACCCATACAAAAAATAAATACTGCTGATACTCCAGCACCTTATTCTCCGGTCTTATTGGCCGAGTGGTTGCCAAACCACGAGGATGTGATAAATGCCGTTAAAAAAGTGTTATATAAATAAGTGGTATCAAATAGTAAAGTAATTTAGCTTCGCCGACCAAGGGTTGACGGAGCTTTTATTTTTAATGGCATATTATTGGATAGTAATTTTGTCTAGCAGATTCAGTTTTACATGAAGAATTTCCCATTCGCTTTCTTTTTACTTTTTTCAATAGTTGTGTGGTCACAAACCAAGGTGGGAGGTAAAGTCATTGATGAAACCGGGGAACCAGTGGCATTCGCCAATGTAATCTTTAAAAACTCGACTGAGGGCACAACTACCGATGACAATGGTAATTTCTATATGGAATCGGATTCAACATACGAAATACTCGAGATTTCTTTTATTGGATATGAAACTCAGGATATCTTGCTTAAATCCAAGGTGACTTATAATATGAGAATTACCATGTTAGAGGGTAGCCAGCAATTGAAGGAAGTTGTGATCTATGCCGGAAAACAGTCTAAGAAGAACAACCCGGCCATTGATATATTACGTAAAATCTGGTCAAAAAAACGGGTAAATGGCCTACGCAAATTCAAACAATATCAATATGATAAATATGAAAAGGTAGAGTTTGATCTGAATACGATTGATAGTGCCCTGATGAAAAAGAGAATTTTCAAGGGATTGGAGTTTGTATTCCAAGACTTGGATACCTCTCGAATAACAGGTAAGACGTATCTACCCATATTCTTGAATGAAACATTTGCAAAGGTTTACGGTGATAATCTTACACAAACAGAAAAAGAAGATGTACTGGGCAACAGAAACTCAGGGTTCGATAATAATCAGGCCATAATAGCATTTGTTGAGGATTTGTACCAAGATTACGATGTATATAATAACTATCTTAAGTTCTTTGATAAGAGCTTTACAAGTCCTCTTTCCAAAACGGGCATTGATACCTATAACTATGTATTAAGGGATAGTGCGTTCATTGATAATAAGTGGTGCTACAATATTACCTATTACCCACGGCGTAAAAACGAGCTTACCTTTAAGGGCGATTTTTGGGTAAATGACTCTACATATGCCATAAAGAACATAAATCTTGAAGTAACCAAGAGTGCGAACATCAATTGGGTCAAGGAGATTTATATTGAACAGGATTTTGAGGTAGTTAGCGATTCGGTCTTTCTCTTAAAGAGAGATTATATGTTGACCGATTTCAGCTTCAGGAAAAAGGAGGAGTCCAAAGGGGTTTATGGTAAGCGAACCACTGTTTATGGGGATTACCAATTCGATATTGAGAAACCCAGGGAGTTCTATAAGACCAAAAGTAACGCTTTCGACCCATTGGTTATGAATCGCGATAGCATTTTTTGGGAAAACAATAGATTGGAGAGATTAAATAAGGATGAGCAAGGAATCTATCAATTATTGGATACCTTAAAGACCGTTCCGAAATTCAAATCAATTTACAATATAGCCAGTATTCTTGCTTCGGGTTATATCGAAATCGATAAATGGAATCTGGATATTGGGGATGTGTTTAGCACTTTTGGTTATAACGATGCTGAAGGTGTACGAATTCGTGCGGGAGCAAGAACCTTTTTTGGTCAAAATGACCCTTGGCGATTGGAGGGATATATGGCGTATGGGTTTATGGATCAAAAAGTGAAACACGGCTTTTCGGCCAAGTTTTTATTGGATAAGAAAAGCAGGTTAATGGTCTCTGGTGGTAATCGCCGGGATGTTGAGCAATTGGGCTTAAGTTTAACCTCCACGAATGATGTTTTGGGCCGAAGCGTTGCTTCTTCTTCTGTGTTTACCGTGGGTTCAAACGATAGGCTTACGAATATAAACTTGAGTACCGCAAATTTGGAAATTGAACCCATTACCAATTTTAGGGTTAGGGTTGGAAGCTCTTTTAGGACTTTGAGCTCGGCCTTGCCCGATGCTTTTAACTTGGATTATATTGATCCTGATTCACCAACAGGGATTGCATCAGAAGTCAAACAATTCGATATAAATACGTTGGTTGTTTATACCCCTGGAAAACGAACTATAGGTTTTGGCGTGGAACGATATGATATCAATGATACGTACAGCACTTTGTTATTGAACTATACAAGGGGATTTAAAGGATTTTTAGAGAGCGATTTTGATTATAGTAAGTTACAGTTTTCATACAGTCAGCCATGGCAGTTGGGTGGTTTTGGCCGACTCTATAGTACCGTGGAAGTTGGCAAGACCTTTGGGGAGGTACCTTTGGGCCTTTTGAATGTTGTTCCGGGAAACCAGACGCTATTTACTATTTATAATACATTCCACAATTTAGATTTTTATGAGTTTGTGACAGATACATATACCGCTGTTCATTTGGAACATAATTTTAATGGTCGAATATTTTCAAGATTACCCTTGATTCGAAAATGGAACTTAAGGGAGTTTATTGGACTAAGAGGCGTTTGGGGTGAATTATCGCCTGAGAATATTGCTTTAAACAGTCCCACAAATATTCCATTGCAAGCTCCTACCGATAAAATTTATTGGGAATACTCCATAGGAGTTGGTAATATTTTTAAATTCTTTAGGATTGATCTTAATTTTAGGGGCAATTATTTAGATAATCCTGGTGCTAGATCTTTCGGTGTTACCGGTGAATTTGGATTTCATTTTTAGTGGTATCGAAATGTTATGAAAAGCATTAATGCGATCAAATCAAGTATAATAATAGATTAATTGAAACAGAAATATGAGTGAAAATGAAAACATCACCTTTGATGTACTGATAGAAATACCAAAAGGCAGTCGTAATAAGTATGAATATGACTTTACATTGCATAAAATCCGATTTGATAGAACATTGTTTTCTTCAATGATGTATCCTGGCGATTACGGCTTTATACCTGAGACCTTGGCATTGGACAAGGATCCTTTAGATGTTTTGGTTTTATGTACCGAACCTACTTTTCCAATGGTGGTGGTCGAGGTTAAACCTATCGGTGTTTTTCATATGACCGATGAAAAAGGTCCCGATGAAAAAATCATTTGTGTACCAATTTCTGACCCAATCTGGAGCGAGCGAAGGGATATCAGTGATATAAACCCACATAGATTAAAGGAAATAGAACATTTCTTTCAAGTCTATAAAGACCTGGAAAAGAAAAAAGTTGATGTAGGTGGATGGGGAGATGCCAAAGAAGCCATTGAGATTTATCATAAATGTGTTGAACGCTATGATAAAAGTGAGCATAGGAAGAAAAGAACTTTTACAATATAAAGTACGATTTGTAGTCAAAAAAAAAGCAGGCATTTATTATTAAATGTCTGCTTTTTTTATCTGTTTGATTTCACTAATTTAGCAGCCGTTAAAAAAACCTTAAATAACTAACATAATGGATTTAATCGTAAAATTTTTACCGGCCTTTGGTGTATTGGCATTACTCTTTGTATGGATCAAAAATATCTCGGTTTCGAAACAGGAAGTAGGCAATGAAAAAATGGCAAATATTGCCAAGCATATTGCAGATGGGGCAATGTCTTTTCTAAAAGCAGAATACAAAATACTCTCGATTTTTGTTATTGCTGTAGCTATACTCCTTTATTTTAAAGGAACAAATGAGACAGGATCCCACGGGATGGTAGCCGTTTCGTTTATCGTGGGCGCCATCTGTTCGGCACTGGCAGGTTTTATTGGAATGCGAGTAGCTACCAAGGCCAATGTGAGAACGACGCAAGCTGCTAGAACTTCA
>CAZHJO010000175.1:0-6194 GCA_964532755.1 uncultured Maribacter sp.
ACGGGCACAACTCCAGCTACTCATGGCATTATAGGTAATAATTGGTTTGATAAGAAGACCGATCAAGAGGTCTATTGTGCATCAGATGATACTTATAACTCGATTGGAACACTTACTGGTGCTGGTAAAATGTCACCCCACAGGATGATGGTCACAACCGTCACCGACCAACTTAGATTGCATAATCAAATGCGAAGTAAAACTATTGCCATTTCATTGAAAGATAGAGGTGCGGTTTTACCCGGTGGGCATACAGCTAATGCCGCTTACTGGTTTCATGGTGCGAATGAGGGCAATTGGATCACCAGTTCTTTTTATATGGATGATCTGCCGCAATGGGTCGTTGATTTCAATGCCTCCAATGCTGCGGAGACTTATAAAAAACCATGGACTACTTTAAAGGATATTAATACCTATTTGGAAAGTGGCTTGGACAATAACAAATATGAAGGATTGTTCACGGGGCAGACCACCCCAACATTCCCCCATGATTTGCCAAACTTATGGAGTAGTAATGGCAAGTATGATATCATCAAAGCGAGTCCTTATGGTAATAGTATAACCGCCGATTTTGCAATTGCAGCATTGGAAGGAGAGGATTTAGGCGTTGACACCATAACCGACTTTTTAGCGGTAAGCTTTTCAAGTACGGATTATGTGGGTCATAAATACGGTGTTAATTCAAAGGAAATTCAAGATACCTATATTAGATTGGATCGCGATTTGGCGCGTCTTTTTAAGGCATTGGATTCAAAAGTAGGTGAAAATGAGTATACTGTTTTCCTGACTGCGGATCATGGCGCAATACATGTGCCAGCCTATTTGAAAGATCAAAAAATTCCGGCAGGTTATAAGGAAGATGGGGATCTCTCACCAAAATTCAAGGAATTTCTAAAATATAAGTACGGGACTACCGATGTGGTAAGGAATATCTCCAATTATCAGCTGTTTCTAGATCATGATGTCATTAAGAATTTGGATTTGCAGATTGGGGATGTGCAAAGAGAACTTGCTCAAGAAATATTAAATTACAAAGACATAGATAAAGTATATACTGCCCAGCAAATGTGGCAAAATGAATATACACATGGTATCCCTTATATTTTGCAGAATGGGTATAACCAAAAGCGTTCCGGTGATATCCTGATGGTTTTGAAACCTGGTACGATAAACTACTCCGTTACCGGATCAACCCATGGGTCTCCCCAAATTTATGACACTCATGTTCCGTTGCTTTTTTATGGGAAGGGTATACGAAAAGGCAGTACTTCTGTGCGGACTGAGATTCCTGATATTGCGCCCACAATATCAGCCTTGTTGGGCATTGCATTCCCAAGCGGTTCAACCGGAACACCAATAACAAAGGTTTTAAAATAATCCAAAGGTACTATGAACAATCGTCCCATAGGTATTTTTGATTCTGGTGTGGGAGGCACTTCTATATGGAAAGAAATCAGTGCGCTGCTACCTAATGAGGATTTCATTTATTTGGCAGATAGTAAGAATGCACCGTATGGCGAAAAATCAAAAGACCAGATTGTTTGTTTAAGTACCAGGAATACAGAACTTTTGCTCAATAAAGGCTGTAAAATCGTAGTGGTGGCCTGCAATACCGCCACAACTAATGCCATAGATTATTTAAGGGGAAACTACAATATCCCTTTCATAGGAATTGAACCCGCGATTAAGCCTGCTGCGTTGCACTCACAGTCAAAGACAGTTGGTGTTTTGGCCACAAAGGGTACATTATCTAGCAGTCTTTTCCATAGTACTTCCGAAAATCATGCCAATGGGATCAAGATCATTGAGCAGGTGGGTGCAGGTTTGGTCCCATTAATAGAAGCCGGAAAGGTAAATTCTCCCGAAACCAAGGCCTTATTGGAAAGGTATTTAGAGCCGATGCTTAGCGCTGGTATAGACTACTTGGTGCTGGGCTGCACCCATTATCCATACCTGATTCCTGTTTTAGGGAAAATGCTTCCCAAACATGTGAGGATTATCGATTCAGGGGAAGCTGTGGCGCGGCAAACAAAGGCAGTACTAGCTAAAAATGAATTATTGACAAGTTCTAAAGAAAAGGGGAAACATCAATTCATCACAAATACTGATGTGGGTATTCTAGAGAGTTTTATTAAGAATAAAAGCTCGCTAATTAAAACGGTTTATCAAGACTTCTGATCGGTCACTTTCTCAGGTACGTTAAATAGGTAAAATCGTAGTTGTGTCTTTCATCCTTGGGATGGTATTCTGATGCTATCAATTGCCAAACAGCTTCATTGACTTCAGGAAAAAAGGTGTCTGCTTCAAAGCTGTGATGCACTCTTGTTATTTCAAGTTTATGGGCTAATTCTTCCCCTTGTGTATAGATCTCACCACCTCCTATAATAAAAGGATTTTTGTCTTCAGCTGATAACTTTATGGCTTCTCTCAAAGAATGCACTACAATACAATCCGCATGTTTAACCCTGTAATTCTTATCCCGTGTAATGATTATATGGGTTCTATTGGGCAAGGGTTTGGGAAAACTTTCAAATGTCTTTCTTCCCATTATTATGGTATGTCCCGTGGTCAATTGCTTAAAGCGTTTAAAATCATCTGGCAAGTGCCAAAGTAAGTCGTTGTCCTTGCCCAATGCATTGTTCTCGCCAACAGCCGCTATCATTGTAATGGTCTGCACTAAAGTTTTTTTTTATTGATTTTGGACAAAGGGAAGTCCGTTTCTATTTCTTTTTGCAATTCCGCGATTTTTTCTTTCTGTTTTAGCACCAATTTTTCACGTTGCTGTCTTTCCCAATCCTTACCCATGAATTTTTGGGTCACAAAAACATTGATCAGATGCATCACGAACAAAAAAGCCCAAAAGGTGATTGCCCAAATAAACCAATCGTATTCATCTCCGAATTTCAAGATCTTATTGATCAAGATCAAAAAAACACTTCCAATCAGGAAAATGACAAAGTGTTCATATAGTCTTTTCTTTTGTTTGATTCGGGCATGGGCCGTCTCTAACAAGTCATGTTGTTCCAGATTCAAATCAGGTTTTATTTTATTTTTGGCAAACATTGGAATGACAGTCTTTAGCTACAAAGATACGGGATTTGCCATGGAATCCATAGCACTTAATAGGACCATGGTTCAATTTTGAGCGTTTTTGCCGATGATGCCATGTCCGGGAATTTTGGCGCTGACTACGCTATTGGTTCAATAGGATGAAACTGAATTTCAGTTTGGACTATTAGGAATTTTCACGAGCTCTAGGTCAAATAATAGGAATCACTGAAGAAGCGTAATAGATTTTACTTAGATAGTAAATACCTTCTATTGTTTTTGTGAAGCCCATTTAATTGTTGATCATAAATTACGAAATCGATAAAAGTGATATGGATCATTGGTTATGAACTATTTAATGACTTAATTTTGCGAAATATTTTAAAATGTATGTGTTATGGGAATTGCAAAACAGTATTTAAAAACAAAGCCGGTATGTAAAGTGACCTTTACAGTACCTGCGGAAGATGCTAAGAAGGTTGCCGTTGTTGGTGATTTTAACAACTGGAACCCAAAAGGGAGCACGCTTAAAAAATTGAAAAACGGGACCTTTAAAGGTACGTTCGACCTTCCAAAAGAAAGTACTTACGAGTTCAGATATTTGGTTGATGGGAATTATGTAAATGAAGCGGAAGCAGATCGCTACCAATGGAACGATTATGCTGGGACTGAAAATGCAGTTTTAGAGCTTTGATTGACATTAGAGTAAAATAAAAAAGGCCTAATAGTTTACTTATTTGGCCTTTTTTTTTATTGGTTTTATTTTCATACTGCCACCACCCCTTTAATATGAGGGTGCGGATTATAATCCACCAAAGTAAAGTCATCAAATTTAAAATTAAGTATATCCTTAACTTCTGGATTGATGACCATTTTTGGCAAAGCCCTTGGTTCACGGCTTAATTGGAGTTTAACCTGATCCATATGGTTGTTGTAGATATGTGCATCACCAAAAGTATGTATAAATTCCCCGGGTTCGTAACCGCAGACCTGTGCCACCATCAGGGTGAACAAGGCATAGGACGCAATATTAAATGGAACACCTAAAAATATATCCGCACTACGTTGATACAATTGACAGGACAATTTGCCGTCAGCCACATAAAACTGGAAGAAGGCATGGCAGGGTGGGAGTGCTGCCTTTCCGTTGGCCACATTTTCAGAAAAAGATTTGGAAGTATCTGGCAATACACTCGGATTCCAAGCTGAAACCAACATTCTTCTACTGTTGGGATTGTTTTTTAGGGTATGGACAATCTCTTTGATTTGGTCAATTTCCTCACCGTTCCAATTGCGCCATTGATGACCATAAACTGGCCCTAAATCCCCATTTTCATCTGCCCATTCATTCCAAATTCGTACTCCGTTTTCCTGCAGGTACGCGATATTCGTGTCCCCTTTTAAAAACCATAAAAGTTCGTATACAATAGATTTTAAATGTAATTTCTTTGTGGTTACCATCGGGAAACCTTTGCTGAGGTCGAATCGCATTTGGTGTCCAAAAACACTTAGGGTGCCTGTTCCTGTTCTGTCGCCCTTTTGACAACCGTTTTCAAGAACCTCTTTTAATAGATCATGGTATTGCTTCATAGTGGGGTAAAGGTAAAAGGTTAAAGGGTAAGCGTCAAAGGTCTCAAGGTTTGAGTTATTATATTTTATTAACGATAATGAATTTTATCCCAGAATCATTCCCGCAATGGTAGCAGAAAGTAAGGAGGCCAGGGATCCACCCAGAACGGCTCTCATTCCAAATTCAGATAATAGCTTGCGTTGTCCGGGAGCAAGAGAACCAATACCCCCAATTTGTATCCCTATAGAAGCAAAATTTGCAAATCCGCATAACATATAAGTAGCCATGATGACCGATTTGTTGAATGTAAAATGTGATGTATTGCTAATGTCCTTCAAATCTGCCAATTGTACATATCCTACAAATTCGCTAGCCGCCAATTTAATGCCCAATAATTGCCCCATTTGCATAATATCCTCCGATTGCACCCCAATCAACCACATTAAGGGAGCGAAAATGGTACCAAGAATAGCTTCCAATGATAACTTTTCATATGCAGAATTGGAAGCAATCCATTCGTTAAGCGAAGTAAGATCACCTGTCCACCCCAAAATCCCATTTATCATGGCTATGAAAGCGATAAAAACCAAGAGCATGGCACCTACGTTTACGGCCAATTTTAGGCCTTCCGTTGTACCATTGGCTATGGCATCCAATAGATTGGCCCCTATTTTTTCCGAAGAAACATTTACATCGGTATTTACCGCCTCGGTTTGCGGATACAAAATTTTTGAAATAACAATCGCACCAGGGGCAGCCATTACCGAGGCTGCAATCAAATGTCTTGCAAATTCGAGCCGGAGCTGTTCGTCATTACCGCCTAAAAACCCAATATAGGCGGCCAAAACACCTCCTGCTACCGTGGCCATGCCCCCTATCATTACCAATAGGATTTCGGATCTGTTCATTTTTTCCAAATATGCCTTTATCATTAGTGGCGATTCGGTCTGGCCTAAAAAGATATTCCCTGCCACCGAAAGACCTTCAGCTCCCGATATCCCTAAGGATTTTGTTAACAACCATGCCAAACCCTTTACGATTTTTTGAATAATACCCAAATAAAACAAAACGGATGTCAGTGCTGAAAAGAAAATAATGGTGGGGAGTATTTGAAAGGCAAAAATGTAACCAATGTTAGGGTTGTCCAGATTTAGAAGGTTGCCTAGAATGAATTCGCTTCCCGCCAAAGTGAAATTAAGCAGCTCGTTAAATATTTTACCTAAAAACTCAAAAACCATTCGCACAAAGGGCACTTTCAAAATACTTACTGCCAATATTAATTGAATTCCTAGTCCAATGCCCACTGTTTTCCAGTTAATACCTTTTCTATTTGCGCTAAAGAGGTACGAAATAAGAATTAGAACGAGCATACCCAGAACACCTCGATACAAACTGCTTATTGAAAATCCTTCATTAGGAATAATCTGCCCTATTGTACTTGGGTCAATATCATTGATTACGCTTGTTTCGGAAATGGATGATATGGTATCCTGAGGAAATAAATCTTGTGAGAACGTTGGAAAAGAAAATAATAGAACTAATGAAAGCATCCAAAATTTAGTTTTCATAGAATGCT
>CAZHJO010000176.1:0-6193 GCA_964532755.1 uncultured Maribacter sp.
AGCACCGCCTTGACAGGGCGGGGGTCGTTGGTTCGAATCCAATACACTCCACAAGTAAAAAGCCGCACCATAGGTTTGGTTTTGTCTTTGAGGGAAATTATGCCACACGTGTTTGGCGAAAGATGACCTAACATAGAAAATAGTCTTAAAGGTATTTTTGCTTGAGTACAGGAATACTCATTCGGATTCATCCTTTTTAAATAATCCAATACGCTCCAATAAGCAGGCGAGGAGTGTTTTCTTGACAGGGTAGAGGACACTTGTCCCGATGGTCTGTGGTAGAGACATCAGGATACCGATAACCCATGAGTCGTCTATAATCGAATCCATTATATCGCACCTACCTTCCAGTTTTTAACAGATTGCTTTTAAATCAATGGGTATTGGTTAGAGAAGATCAAGCAGCCTTTCCAAAGCCATTCCCCGTGACCCTTTAATTAGCATATTGCTGTTTGCCGGTAGTTCTTCTTTGGAAAGATAGGAGGCAAGGGCTTCGTAATCCTTGAATTTCTGTTGGCGGGTATTGGTTTGATAGAAATTTTTACCGACCAGGAATACTTGGTCTACATCCAGATCATTTGCCAAATCAACAATATTTTGGTGTTCAATAGTAGCAGTTTTGCCTAATTCGAACATATCCCCTAAAAATGCAATTTTTGGTCCACCTGATAAGTTGCTGAAATTTTCCAATGCCACTTTCATGCTGGACGGATTTGCGTTGTAAGCGTCGAGAATAATCTGATGGCCATTCTTTTCGATGATTTGGGATCTATTGTTTTGCGGTTTATAAGACTCAATCGCCAGCTTAACATCTTCCAATTCAACATTAAAATATTTACCCATAAGAATGGCGGCACAGCAATTGGTAAAGTTATAACTGCCCATGAGATGGGAATTGATCTGGAGTTCTTCAACCTTGATCGAAACATAGGGGTCAGCGCCTAAATACTCAATCTTATAATAATCCGTTTTGTTTGTAGTAAATCCATATTTTTTGATGTAATGTCCTAGTTTTTCGAGTTGAATTGGATCATCTGCGTTCAAGAATATTGATTTATTGTGATCCATTAAATAATCATAAAGTTCACTTTTTCCTTTTATGACCCCTTCAACACTTCCAAAACCTTCCAAATGGGCCTTACCAAAATTCGTGATATATCCAAAATCAGGCTGGGCTATGGAGCAAAGGAATTCAATTTCCTTTAGGTGATTGGCACCCATCTCCACGATTGCTATTTCGGTATCCTTCTTTATTGATAATAAGGTGAGTGGTACGCCTATGTGGTTGTTTAGGTTACCCATGGTGGCAATGGTCTTGTATTTCCGGGAAATCACGGTGTTAATGAGCTCCTTGGTGGTCGTTTTGCCATTGCTTCCGGTTAAACCAATGATTTTTGCCTTGGATTGATTCCTATGGAATGTTGCCAAATTTTGGAGCGTCCGCAATACATCTTCCACTAAAATCGTCCTATCCGAAGTTTCGAATCTTTTTTCATCAACAATAGCGTAGGTGGCCCCCTTTTTCAAAGCTTCTTCAGCAAATAAATTACCATTGAAATTGTCTCCTTTAAGCGCAAAGAAAAGGCAGTTTTCTTTTATTTTTCTCGTATCGGTGCAAACATTGGGAGACTGCAAAAAGATTTGGTAGAGTTTCTCTATGATCATAAATCAAAGATAAAAAAAAGCCCTGATGAATTCATCAGGGCTTTTTTTTGAATCTCAATTTTTACTATTTGGCTTTCTTGCCTCTAACAGTTTTATTTTTAGTTTTGGACTTAGAACCTACCCTGGACATTGCACATCTGAAACCAATGTAATCAGTGGCCATATATTGAGGTAAGTACCTACGTTGCGCTGGATCTAACCAATAGGCTCTATCTCTCCAAGATCCACCTTTAAAAACTCTAACTTCATCATTTATTAATGTGGTTCTATTATTTGACTGATCGTACTGACGCACTAGTTTTCCTAAAGAATCACGTTCAACCTTGTGCTTTGGGGAATCGTACATTTTTCTTGTATCTTCCCCATCTTCCTCATCACTGAATCTATCAAAGAATCTTGAAGAACTTGGGTCACCATCCCTATAACCTCTATTGTCACTTGATGAGAAATTAGTTCGTAGGTAGGTCTCTTCTTCGTCTACAGCCACCATTTTAATCTCACCAGGAAGATTAACAGCAACAACCTTACCTGTTGGTAATGTGTCATAAACAACAGAGTCTCTTAAGATGTTTACTTTACCATCATCTCCGATAGCTGTTTTCATGTAAATATTTCCTCGGTAATAGTTGAAGTCGCTTATTTCGTCATCAACGATAGGTCGGTAAACGTCTGCAACCCATTCGGCAACATTTCCTGCCATGTCATACAGTCCAAGATCATTGGGTTTATAAGACATAACTTCAGCTGTAATATCAGCTCCATCATCAGACCAACCTGCTATTCCACCATAATCACCTTTACCTTGCTTAAAGTTGGCCAATTGATCACCGCGACCAACCCGTTGACCACTTCTTGTGTAATCACCTTCCCAAGGATATTTTTTTCTACCTCGATAATTATTGTACTCTCTAGATCCAACCTGAGCTTGGGCAGCGTACTCCCATTCTGTTTCAGTTGGTAATCTGTATTCGGGCATGATAACACCACTACTTCTTTTAGCAAAAGTGTTTACACTATCTTTTTTCATTTTTCCTTGAAGCGAATCGATCTGCCCATTATAAACAGATTCCGGTCTATTCAGATAGGCCTCTGTGCTAAACGTTCCGGCAACTTCACCGGTAGCAGCCTGGTACTTGGCATCTTTTGCTAAATAACCTTCTCTTTCCAACATCACTTCGTTCACCCGGTCAGTTCTCCACTCTGCAAACTGTGTGGCCTGAACCCAGTTTACACCAACAACAGGATATTCTGCATAGGCAGGATGTCTTAAATAGTTATTGGTCATTGTCTCATTAAATCCTAGACGGTTTCTCCATACCAAAGTATCTGGTAAAGCTCCTTTATAGATGTTTGCATATTTAGGATTTTCCGGAGGGTATACACTCTTTAAATAATCCAAGTATTCAAGATACATAACATTCGTAACCTCTGTTTCATCCATATAAAAGGACTGCACATGTTGGGAAGTAGGCGTGTTGTTCCAATCGTGCATAACATCATCTTGCACCTTACCTTTTGTGAATGTACCTCCTTCAACAAATACAAGACCGGGAGCGGTTTCTTGCTCCTTAAAGTCAGTATTGAATTGGAAACCACCTTCCTTGGCATTTATTTTCCAACCTGTAGCTCTTGATACATTTTTGGAAGTTGAAGATTTCTTGCTACAACTTGTAACTGTAAAACCTCCCGCTATAACTGCACAAGAAAGTACAATTTTGATAAACTGTTTTTTCATAATTAGGACTTGAGTTCAAATATTTCAACTACCGTTACAGTAGTATGGAATTCTTATTTTGATTTAATTTTGGTATCACTTTCGGCATATAAAACGATGATTTGGCCATAATATTTTGTTCTAGAAAAAATATTTCCAAATCCGCCATTTTAAATTAGGCAGAAAGACTTTATACACAAATTATAACGGCGTAATTACCATTATAGTATTGAAGGCATTTTTTCTTTTGAACAATGCTTTTTTTGATTTTATGGGCTAGGAATATTTCATTGGCCAATAAATTTTCCAATTAAGAGCTAAACGGCACTGAATAATCTTAGTGCACTTGAATTGAAATATTTTCGATGAATGGTACAAGATATTTTTAAAAAGCCCGTTAACAAGTACAATAAGCCTAAATTGTTATTGAGAACAACTAACAATTTTTAACTAAAGAAAATAAGCCCAGAACTGATGAAAAAATTATCATTACTTATATTATTGGTATTTGCCGTGAAATTATCGGCTCAAGAAGATAGAGTTATTACTACTGCTGTCCCATTCTTGACCATTGCTGCAGATGCTAGATCTGCGGGGATGGGCGACATAGGAGTTGCCACTTCTACTGATGCTTTTTCGCAACAATGGAATCCTGCAAAGTTTGCCTTTGCAGAACGAAAAATGGGTATAGGAGTTAGTTATACCCCCTATTTAGAGAGTATAATCACCGACATTTCGCTCTTGAATGCCAGTTTTTATAACAAAATCGATGATCAAAGTGCTTTTGCAATAGGGTTGCGTTATTTCACCCTTGGGGAAATTGAGTTGCGACAATTCGCCAATGACCCCGGCACATTGGCAAAGCCCAATGAATTGGCCTTAGACGGCTCCTATTCCTTAAAATTAAGTCCAACATTTTCAATGGCCGTTGGCGGAAGATATATTAGGTCTAATCTGAAATTACCCCAGAACGGTTCAGAGGATTCACAGGCTGCCAGTTCGTTTGCAGTTGATGTGGCAGGTTATTATCGTTCAAAAGAAATAGCCCTTGATAAGTTTGATGGTAGATGGAGAGCTGGTTTTAATCTATCTAATCTAGGAGGTAAGATAGTTTATGACGAAGGAGGCCAAGAAAACTTTTTACCGGCAAACTTAGGTTTTGGAGTTGGTTTCGATTTTATCCTAGATCAGGACAATGTTATTGGGTTAACAACGGAATTCAATAAACTTCTTGTTCCGACGCCCAAAGATTTTAATGAAGATGGGGTTATAGATTCAGCCGATAATGATGAATACCAACAAATAGGTTTTTTCAGTGGTATTACAAAATCATTTGGAGATGCGCCTGATGGCTTTAGTGAAGAACTTAAGGAATTTACTTGGGCGATAGGTGCTGAGTATAGCTATCAAGAAGCTTTTATGATTCGTACAGGATATTTTAACGAAAGTGAAGAAAAAGGATCGAGAAAGTTCTTTACCATGGGTGCAGGATTCAAATTCAAGTCTGCACAGGTTGATTTATCGTACTTATTCTCTACTTCACAGGTAAAGAATCCATTAGAAAATACCTTGCGTTTTTCACTGACTTTTAATTTAGGGGAAGAGTTCATAAATGATTAACCAAGATAAAAATTCGATAACAAAACCTGCCATTGAGCAGGTTTTGTTATTTTTAGTCCTAGATATCCGCTTCCATCGATATGAAAAAACAAACGATTTCATTTGAACTTTCCGTTTTTGAATCTCTTGAAGAATTGAACGAAAAAGACCATAAATTAATTCTTGCTGCCATAGAGGCCAGAAAAGATGCCTATGCCCCTTATTCCAATTTTATGGTAGGCGCAGCAGTACTTTTAGAGAATGGCAAAGTGGTAACGGGCAATAATCAAGAAAATGCATCTTATCCCTCGGGCTTATGTGCAGAACGCGTTGCCGTCTTTCAAGCGGGTTCTAAATATCCGGGAGTTACCATAAAATCGATTGCAATAACCGCTATGTCAAAAACCCATTTAATAGAGAAACCAGCGGCACCTTGTGGTAATTGTAGACAAGCGATTTCCGAATATGAGTACAATCAAAAAAGTTCTATTGAACTTCTTTTAATGGGTGAAAAAGGAGAAATTATTAAATGCCATTCCTTGGCCGATATACTGCCCTTGGGTTTCAATAACTCGTACTTGTAGAATTTAAGTAGGCCTACTTCCCAGTTAGATATTCAATTAAAATAATCGGTTTTGTTAATTTGTCTCAATGCAACAAGCTTTTTGGTATATTTTTTTACTGATAGATTAATATGTGTATTTTTGTTTTTCTGTTTTCCAAGCATATTGCACTATGTTTGGCGCATTGTATAAATTGAATCTTTAAAATAGTCGATTAATGGAAAAAATCACCAAGGAAACCTATCTGAAGTGGTACGAAGATATGCTGTTCTGGAGAAAGTTCGAAGACAAATTAGCAGCTGTATATATTCAACAAAAGGTTAGAGGATTCCTTCATTTATATAATGGGCAAGAAGCAGTTTTGGCTGGGGCATTGCACGCCATGGATCTTACTAAGGATAGAATGATAACTGCCTATCGAAACCACGTTCAGCCCATTGGTATGGGTGTCGATCCTAAAAAAGTAATGGCCGAACTTTATGGCAAAGTGACCGGAACATCAAAAGGCATGGGAGGTTCAATGCACATATTTTCCAAGGAACATCGTTTTTATGGTGGCCATGGTATTGTCGGTGGACAAATTCCCCTGGGTGCAGGATTGGCATTTGCCGATAAGTATTTTAAACGCGATGCCGTAACGCTCTGTTATATG
>CAZHJO010000177.1:0-6179 GCA_964532755.1 uncultured Maribacter sp.
GTCATGTACACCGCTGTTCCGTCTGAACGCAATACAATTTTTTCATCGAGGCCGTCTTCGGTTAAATCAATCCATACACTTCCGTCCTCCTTTTTGTAGAACACTCCTCTCTCCAAACCATGGGCAACCACATCCTTTCCAAGTAAATAAGTGTCGCTCTCATAATAAAGCTGATCAAAATCAACACCAAGGTTTTTATAGGTTTCTTCAAATCCCTTATAAACCCAGCCGTTCATTTTCTTCCATAATCCAACAACCTGTTCATCCCCTGCTTCCCATTTCCGCAACATTTTCTGGGCTTCCAATAAAATAGGCGCTTCTTTTTCGGCTATTTCCCTACTGATACCTTCCGAAATCATTTTTGCCACTTCAGCCTTGTAAGCCTTATCAAATGCCACATAATAATTCCCGACAAGCTTGTCTCCCTTTAAACCAGTACTTTCCGGGGTTTCTCCTTCACCTAATCTTTGCCAAGCCAACATACTTTTGCAAATGTGGATACCACGATCATTTATGATTTGGGTTTTATACACTTTCCTTCCAGAAGCTTTAAGTATTTCGGCTACAGAATACCCTAATAAATTATTTCGAATATGACCCAAATGCAATGGTTTATTGGTATTGGGAGAAGAATATTCAACCATAATGGCATCATTGCCAATAGTAGTTTCATAACCAAAATTAGTTGAGTCTTTAATAGCATTGAAAAAATCAAGGTAATAGGAATCACTGATGATAAGATTCAAAAAACCTTTTACCACATTAAATCCGGTTACCTCTTCAACATGTTCCAGTACATATTCTCCAACTTGCTTACCTATATGCTCTGGATTACCCTTTACAATACGAAGCAAAGGAAAAACCACAACAGTAATGTCCCCCTCAAAATCTTTCCTCGTCGGCTGAAATTCAACAGTAGGCAAATCCATTTTATAAATAGAAGAAATAGCTTCTTTTACTATTATTGTCAGGACTCCTTGAATATTCATTGGGCTGTTAATTTAAGGTGCAAAACTAAACAATTTTTACGCTTTAATTACGAAGCTTTTCTTTAAATCACTTGGTTTGGTTAACTTTAGAATTGCTAATGAAAAAGATGTTTTTATGTTACGCAACGTTTCCTATAACAATGGCGAAATAACCCGAAAAATCGATGCAGATGTCGGCAAACCCTTCAAATTAAAGGAACGTTGGGCCATGGGTGGCATTGGATCTCCCAAACTGTTCATCACTGAAACCAGTATTGAAATCGGGAATTTGCTCATTTTGGACAATAACCTCAATAGTTGCAATATTGAACTTCGACCCAAAGGAATTATAGTTCGCTTTCGCTCCTTATTAGAGACATTCGCACTCGTAATACCGTTTTACAAACTGACTATCTATAAGGGTGATTTTGCTGTATATTCCATTCACATGGACAATCATTTTATAAAAGTAAGCTCAGAAACAAGGGCGGTACAAAAATTCTTTAGAAAGATATTGGACTACAAAGCCGAGAATGCACCCACATCAATCCAAGATTTATGAAAATACTACTCACCGGTGCCAATGGTTATATCGGTATGCGATTATTACCCCAATTACTGGAATTGGGCCATGGGGTAATCTGTGCCGTACGTGATGAAAATCGCTTATCTATCGATGATCAAACCAAAGCGCAGTTACAAATTATTGAAGTGGATTTTTTAAAGGAATTCATCCCTGGTCGTATTCCCAAGGATATTGATGTCGCCTTTTACCTGATACATTCCATGAGTTCCTCCACAACCGATTTTGATGATAAGGAAGCCCAATCGGCCCAGACCTTCAATCAATATATGGCGGAGACAAAAGTACAACAGGTCATTTATTTGAGCGGAATCGTCAATGACGAAAAACTATCAAAGCACCTGAGTTCAAGAAAAAACGTAGAGGATATTCTTTATCAGGGTGGTTTTAACCTCACCGTACTACGAGCTGGCATAATAGTGGGATCTGGCAGTTCTTCGTTTGAGATTATACGTGACCTCTGCGAAAAACTGCCTTTTATGATTACCCCAAAATGGGTGCTGACCAAAACCCAACCTATCGCCATTAGGGATGTCGTTCAATTTTTAACCGGAGTCGTTGGAAATAAAAAGACATATAATGATTCGTTTGACATTGGTGGCCCAGACGTTCTTACGTACAAAGAAATGTTGCAGCAATATGCAAAAGCACGAGCTTTTAAAAACTGGATTGTCACTGTACCCATCATGACACCGAAATTGTCCTCCTATTGGCTGTATTTCGTAACCTCTACCTCCTACAAATTGGCCATCAACCTTGTGGATAGTATGAAAATGGAAGTTGTTGCCAAGGATCGGCGTTTACAAGAATTATTGGGCATTGAAACCCATAGTTATAAGGAGGCCATAGCTATGGCCTTTAAAAAAATCGAGCAAAATTTGGTCATCAGCAGCTGGAAGGATAGTATGATCAGCGGTCGATTTCAAAAGAACCTTGAAAAATATATTCAGGTACCGAAATATGGGGTTTTGAAGGATGAGCAAAAAAGGAAGATAAAGAATGCTGATGCTGTTTTGGATAACATTTGGAAAATCGGAGGCGACAATGGTTGGTACTATGGTAACCGGCTCTGGAAAATTAGGGGATTTTTAGATAAACTTTTTGGTGGTGTAGGTCTGCGACGCGGGCGTACGCACCCTGATAAGATTTTTTCGGGTGATGCGTTGGATTTCTGGAGAGTGCTTTTGGCCGACAAAGATGCAAAACGATTATTACTATTTGCTGAAATGAAATTGCCAGGTGAGGCTTGGCTTGAATTCAAGATAGATAAAGACAATACATTACACCAAATTGCAACCTTTAGACCCCGTGGTTTAAAAGGCCGCTTGTATTGGTACAGCATTGTTCCATTTCATTATTTCATCTTTGGTGGAATGATACGCAATATCACAAAAGCGTAGCCTAATCAATTCGTATAGGCCAAAGCCATATCAAAGAGGATTGAACAGGAAATGGGTCTAAGGGAGGTATTCCTATGGACTAGGCCTTGGGTAGAAATACCTCAGCCATCATGCATCTCGCACTACCCCCGCCACAGGTTTCAATGGTATCCAAAGGACTGTGCAAAATTTCGCAGTATTCTTCAATATTCCTAATCTGTTCTTGGGTAAGACTATGATAGGCTTGTGAGCTCATTACCATCAATCTCTCTTCATTTTCACCAATAACCTGGAGCATGTTCCCTGCAAAATGATGCATCTGTTCTTCTGTAATTTCAATAATTTCCTTGCCGTCTCTTTTTAGATGCGCTACTACGTTTTTTCGCTCTTTTTTATCATCAATGGCATCAAGGCAAATAACTGCAAAGTTCTCTGCCATTGCCATCATTACATTGGTGTGATAAATTGGTAAACGCTCTCCATTCACCGTCTGATTGGCCGTGAAAATAACCGGGAAACAATCGAAATCCTCACAAAATTCGATAAACAAATCCTCATGTGCCCTTTCCGATAGGGCACAATACGCTTTTTGGTTTACCCTATCCTTTAAAATACTCCCGGTACCTTCTAAAAATACACCTTCTTTCTCACCTGAAGTGTAATCAATAATACTCGTTATCTTAAATCCGTTTTGTTCCAAAATATCAAAAATATCCTCCCTTCTTTCCTGTCTTCTATTTTCGGCAAACATGGGGTAAATGGCTACGATACCACTTGAATGAAAAGAAATCCAGTTATTTGGGAAGATGGAATCCGGGGTATCCGGAACTTTCGTATCCTCTATGACAATTACATTAACTCCATTAGTTCTAAGGACTGCAACAAATGCATCAAACTCTTCTTGAGCCTTTTCATTGATCGACTTATTTTTTAAATCGATTTTCTCCATGAAATAATTGTTTACTGCGGTCTGTTCGTTCATACGAAAGTTCACAGGTCGAATCATTAAAATCGTATTGGTAATCTGCATGGTCTATAGTTGAGTATTAATGGCAAAACTAATCTTTAGCCTAAAATATTGAATATCCATACGCTAAAAAGCGCATTTAGACGTATTATATTATTTTATTCCCGAATCAATGGTAAGGTACTACATCGCAATAATCCACCTTGCTTGGAAACTTCGGCATATGGGATTTCCTCAACGGTGAAGCCCTGTTCCCTAAGCCATATGTTCAGACGGGTAAAATTGCGTTCTGAAACAACGACATCAGGTGCAATTGAAAATACATTACTGCACATTTGATACATTTCATCAGCAGTGATCTCAAATACATTTTCCTTTCCAAAATAATTCACCAACCATTCATATTCCTCTTCGACCAAAAATCCATTTTTATGAATAATGGCCTTGTCCTTACCTACGGGTTGAAAACAGCAATCTAAATGTAGCGCATTCTCTTTGGGATGTATAATAGATTTTCTTAATTCAAAGGATTTCACCTTCCTTTTTGGAAACATTTCCTCGATATATTCCACACCTTCCCGATTCGTTCGTGCAGTTATGTAATCAGGATAATCCTTACCTGTATAGGTACCAATGAAGATATACCCGTTCCATGGCATGACATCACCACCTTCAATATGCACCTCTTCCGGAGGGTATAAGATATTCTCGGGTTCAATTCTATCCAAAACATGAAGGATGGCCTCGAACTCCTCTTCGCGATGTGGAAGAATATTGGCCTTTATCATTTTGTTATCGATTACAAAGGCAATATCCCTAGAAAAAATCTGGTTGCAATCTTGTAATACCTCAGGTCTGAAAACTTCAACACCGTGTTTTTTAAAAACCTTAACAAAAGCTTCCATTTCCTCTATCATGTCCTCTTCCTTGGGGTAAGTACCTGCAAGAATATGCTCCAAGGATTTTGGATCATACGCATCTTCAGGATTTGGAACAGGACCACTGTTTTTGGCTGTTCCGAGCACCACTGCACTTAATTTAGAAGTTTCGTCTTTTATGTTTAAATATAGCATACCTGAATTTTGCGCAAATATAGGAAATAGGTCTTGAGGACAAGAAAAAACCACCCAATTCCGGAATAAAAAAGGTGGTTTACGTATGATATGAAAAATTGATTATCTTTTTTCCAAGTGAACAAAAGGTCTTGTAGTCTCCCCGATATATACCTGCCTTGGACGGCCAATAGGCTCATTTCGCAAACGCATTTCCCGCCAATGGGCAATCCATCCAGGAAGTCGACCCATGGCGAACATTACCGTGAACATTTCTGTTGGAATGCCCAATGCACGATAAATGATACCCGAGTAGAAATCAACATTAGGATATAGTTTTCTATCAACAAAGTATTTATCCTCTAAAGCTACTTTTTCCAGTCCTTTTGCTACATCCAAAATCGGATCTTCTATTCCTAAATCACCTAACACCTCATCCGCTGCCTTTTTCAGGATTTTTGCCCGAGGATCAAAATTTTTATAAACCCTATGTCCAAAACCCATTAACCTAAAAGGATCGTTCTTGTCCTTTGCTTTATCCATATACTTTAGCGTATCCCCACCATCTTCATCGATAGCTTCAAGCATCTCTAAAACCGCTTGATTAGCACCCCCGTGCAATGGGCCCCAAAGCGCGGATATCCCCGCAGATAAAGAGACGAATAATCCGGCATGGGAAGAGCCTGTAATGCGCACTGTTGATGTTGAACAGTTTTGCTCATGATCCGCATGCAAGATCAATAACTTGTCAAGGGCATCTATGACAATTTTGTTCTTTTCATACTCCTTGTTGGGTCTTTTGAACATCATCTTATGGAGATTTTCGACATACTCCAAATTATCATCACCATAATCAAGTGGCAATCCCTTTTTCTTACGCATGGCCCAGGCCACTAAAACAGGGAATTTTGCCATAAGCCTTACAATCGTATTATACATTGCTATTTCTGAAGAAACATTAACTGAAGATGGATTAAAGGCAATCAACGCACTGGTCAATGAAGATAAAACACCCATGGGGTGGGCCGATTTCGGAAAACCATCCAAAATCTTTTTCATTTCCTCATCTACATGGGATTCTGCTTTAATATCTAAATGAAATTTTTCCAGTTGTTCGGTATTCGGCAGTTCACCAAAAATCAATAAATAGGCAACTTCCAAGAAATCAGCCTTTTCTGCAAGTTCCTCAATAGCATATCCCCTATACCTAAGCATGCCCTTTTCACCATC
>CAZHJO010000178.1:0-6172 GCA_964532755.1 uncultured Maribacter sp.
AAGAAATACTTTCACTCTATGACAGGCTTGTCGAACTAGAAGATTCTCCTATAACCCGATTGAATAGAAGTGTTGCCTTAGCAAAAGTCAAGGGAAACAAGAGGGCTATTGCAGAATTGAAAAAACTTGAGTCAATTTCTGATATTGGGAGTCATTATCTTTTTCATTTTACATTGGGGGAATTTTATACTAGCGAAAATAAAAGAACTATGGCCTTTGAGCAATTCAAAAAAGCCCTATCGTTGGCCCAAAACGAGCGCGATATTGCTCTGTTGAAGAAAAAATTACTAAAGGTTGTCCCTAATTACCAATCTTGATTGTTATAAGGGTATAATCTATTAATTTAAAAGATGTAATTATGAAAGAGTTTATGTTATTTATTAGAAGTGAGGAAAATCCAAAAGCCAGTCTGTCACCCAAACAGATGCAACAACATATTGAAAAAATAGGTGGTTTTATCAAACAATTGAGTGAAGAAGGAAGAATGAAATCAGCCCAACCTTTGGAAACGGAAGGGCGAATTCTCTCCTATAAGAACGGAGCTGTTATAGATGGCCCTTATAATGAAACAAAGGAAGTTATTTCAGGATACTATCATCTTCTAGCGAAAGATTTGAATGAAGCAATTGAAATCACCAAAGGTGATCCAAGGTTTGAGGAAGGTATTTGGCGTATTGAAGTCCGGCCCATTAAAAAAGTTGATGGTATTAACTAAGGGGTGATTAAAACTTCCTAAAACAATACGGTTTGAGCTAATACCCAAACCGTATTGTATTATTGATTTTCAAATCAAAAAGTGTAGAATAAAATTATAATTCCAAAAACTCCAGACAAACAGGGCTTGACAGTTCAACTTCGTGAAGGAAGTTTAAAGTACCTTCATTTATGTTTCTTCTATAGACCGAAATGTTATTGCTTCGCTGGTTGGCCACCAAAAGAAAGTTCCCGCTTGGATCTATTCCAAAATTTCTAGGCCAATCCCCTTTCACGCTTTCCCTGCCAACCAAACTTAACATTCCAGTACTTTGATTTACCTTAAAAATGACAATGGTATTTTCCCCTCGATTTGAACCATAGAGAAATTTTCCGTCTTTTGACAAGTGAATATCGGCACAATAACTGTCCTCTTTATAGTCGATTGCCAAGGTCGACTGCGTATCCACCTCAACATACGAATTATCAACATTCCGTTGCAAAACCGTGATAGTGGAATTCAGTTCGTTGATGACATAGAGGTATTTCCCCTCCTGACCAAAAGTGAAATGCCTTGGCCCGGCTTTTGGGGCCATTTCCAATGATGGTTGTGCAGAAGGGACAAATTGGCCGTCTTCCAGCCTATAGCGTTTAACGGCATCCAATCCCAAATCGGCCGTAAACAATCCATCTTTGGTGAATGCTGCAGAATGCGCATGGGATGTCTTTGTAGTATCCAATATTTTATGATCTATGAACTGCGGTTTTGGCAAAAGTTCCCCATTTTCACCCAATTTAAAAATAGTCAGACTACCTCCTGTATAACTCGACGCTGCTAAAAAACGACCATCTTCTGACAATCCAATATGGCACGGATGCGCTCCAACAGTAGCATCTGAATTTATTTTATTCAAATCACCGTTATCTATGCTAAAAGCAGCCACTCCGCCACTGGAATTTTCATAAGTATCGGTCTCTTCTACAGCGTACAAAAACTTTTTATTGGGAGAAATGCTTAAAAAAGAAGGGTTGCCAATAGAAGCCGCCAGTTTTTTGTCTCCGAGTTGCCCTGTAGTTGAATCAAATGTAAATTTATAAATGCCTTCGCTAGCACCATGCGTATAAGTTCCAACAAACAACGGATAGGTTTTTCCGGTTTCCCTTTTTTCAGAACAACTTAAAATCAATACTAAAATGATTAACCCTAAAAATCTCATTGCCATTGTTGTTTTACGCTAAAAATAACAACTAAATATCACAATTTGATTTTCTTTGGCACTATCTTTTTAATTTTAAAACATGAGCAAGGATGCAGTAGTTTTGGTTTTGAGTTGTTTGGGTGTAGCTCAAGCTCTTTTTCTTTCAGTATACCTAATTACTAAAAAGGAGGGCAATAAAAAGGCCAATGCCTTTTTGGCGTTAGTGATCATAGGATTGACAATCCGAGTTGGCAAGTCAGTCTTAAATGTATATTTGGATTTAGAGCCGTGGCAACGAAACATAGGGATTTCCGGTATACTCTTAACGGGACCCTTTTTATGGTTTTACGGAAAGATCTTGCTTGCGGAACATAAAAAAATGAACCTTAAGGAATATGCCCAGGTGGTCCCTTTTGCCATTATGGTATTTTTCTGTTTTTTAATTCCCAATGATGGAAGTTTGGTTGCCTACGCAATTTACATTGCCGTTTTTGTTCATTTGGCAGTATATATAGGACTATCTTTTAGGGTATTCCATAGATTCGTTTCAAAAGTACATCCTCAGCGTGCTATTTGGTACAGAAACCTTGTAATTGGTGTTGTTTTGATTTGGCTGTTTTATATGGGACATCTTGCCGGGTTTTTTTCGTTCTATATTGGGGGAGCGGTTTTCTTTTCGTTGCTTATCTATATATTTTCCTTTCTTTTCTTGCAAAAACACGCCTTCAGGTTGGGAAAATACAATTCCTCAACCCTAGACAAACACTCTTCGGAACAATTAATGGGTTCCGTAAGAAAACTTTTTATCGAAGAAGATATATTTCTGGACAGTTCAATTTCGTTGGATGGTATAGCAGATAGATTGAATGTCCCGGCACGAAAACTATCCCAGGCCATCAATGAAAATGAACAAAAGAATTTTTCAGATTTCGTCAACGGATTCAGAATTGAAAAAGCCAAATCGCTTTTATCCGATAAAAAGTATCGACATGAAAAAATTGTTGCGATTGCCTTTGATTGTGGTTTTGGAAATGTAACAACTTTTAATCTGGCATTTAAGGCAAAAACCAATCTAACACCATCCCAATACCGAAAAAAATCAGGTATCCTATAATTTTTCGTAGTAAAAAACATGTTTTTTAAAGGCTAAGCACATGGATTTTACCACATTTACCCAAAAGTTTCATACGATGAAAAAAGTGGCAATTATTGCGCTAACCATTTTAATTGGCTGTTCACAAGACAAAAAATCAACTGTCTTGAATAGGAATCCAATAGGATTACCTGCAAAGGAAATTGTTATGGAAGGACTAAACCATCCTTGGAGTATCGCCTTTTTATCCAATCAGGAGGCCTTGGTTTCAGAAAAGGACGGCAACTTGTTACGGATAAATCTCGAAACAAAGGAAAAACACGTTATTATGGGATTTCCTTCTGACCTAACCGATAGTATTCGCACAATCCATTCTGGTGATAATTCAGGTATTTTTGAAGTACTTGTAGCTAAAGATTTTAAAAGCGATCCCTGGGTCTACCTGTCATATGCAGCCAAAAGAATGGAGGAAGGCACAACTACGAAAGTCATAAGGGCCAAACTACAAAACGATTCATTATACGGCCATGAAACACTTCTAGTGGCAGATCCATATTCAAGGGAATATTACCATTATGGGGGAGGGATGACCTTTGGGACAGATGGTAAACTATATATCACAATCGGTGAGCGTCTTTTTTGGGAAAGGGACGAACCCGCGATCCCAATTGCACAAGATCTCACCGATAAACGAGGTAAAATTTATAGAATAAATCCCGATGGTAGTATCCCAATAAACAATCCTGATTTTGGCCCCACGGGATTACCTGGACTATATGCCCTGGGCATAAGGGCGGCCCAAGGAATTACCGTTCAGCCCGGTACGGGCAAAATCTGGTTTAGTGAACATGGTACCATACAGGGTGACGAAATCAATATCTTAAGGGCAAAAGCCAATTATGGTTGGCCCAACGTAACTTCAGGAAAACTACGTAGCACTGATTATACCCCTCCTAAACTAGAGGGCGTAACCTTTACTCCTCCTATATGGTACTGGCACCATACCGTGGCCCCTACCGGACTTACATTCTATACGGGTAATGAGTTTCCTGGATGGAAAAACAATCTCATAGTTCCCGGCCTTTCGCTTGGTAGCCTATGGAGATTTCGAATTGAGGACGAAACCATAAAAAGTGTCGAAGAACTTTTTATAGATTATCGAGTACGGCTTCGAAAGGCCCGGCAAAGTCCTGATGGAAAGCTATATGTGCTCACAGACGAAGACAATGGAAAAATAATACGGATAAAACCAATGAACATTTCAGAAAACAAAACAGAAAACCATGAATAAACAACTTTTGACCTTTGCATATTTGCTTCTCAACTTTTCTCTTTGTGCACAATCCGAAGAAGCTGCGATACAAGAAACATTGCAAAACTATATTGATGGATCTTCATACAATAATCCTGAGCTCATCACCTCAGCCTTTTATGAAGATGCCGATTTATTTTTGTCAAAAAAAGATCAAGAACTATGGGTTTTGTCGCCTGAAGAATATGGCGACCTCTTTAAAAATAGGGAAAAAGGGAAATTTAATGGGAGGATAGGAAAGATCCTAATGATCGATTATGAAAATGTGATTGCCTGTGCCAAGGCCGAGATTCATATCCCTACAAGAAACTTGAAATTCATAGATATCTTCCTTTTGAAAAAACTAGACGGGGAATGGAAAATTATCAGTAAGGCCGCCACACCGAAGGACGAGTAATCAGGCCTTGGTCATCAACTTTGTCTTAACCTCTTTTCGTAAATAATACCCTGTGACCATTGTTGCCAAAACATCGGAAATAGGGAAAGAAATCCAAACCCCAAGTTCACCCAAAAAGCCAGGAAGAATCAATATTAAAGGTATAAAGAAGAAGCCTTGGCGTGTTAAGGTCAATAACAAAGCTGGCACGGCCTTACCCACTGCCTGAAAATACGCTGCTCCAATTAATTGCAAGGCAATAATCGGGGTTGCAGCGAATACCCATCGCATTGCAGAGGGAGTGTGCTCCATAACAAAGGTATTTGTCGCCAACTCCAATTGGGAAAGATCTGGATTATCACTTAAAAATAAGGAAGCTATTTCTGCTGGGAGAACCATGAGTCCAATAAAAACAAGCGTTGCCATAAGTACCGCAAATTTGATGGCTGTATTGATCGATTCTTTGACCCTATCATACTTTTTTGCTCCATAATTGTATCCTGCAATGGGCAAAAAGCCTTGTGTAACCCCAAAAACCGGGAATAATGCAAACATGAGCATACGACCAATAATGGCATAAACAGCCACCATGGCCTCACCACCCAAATCGAACAAAATATTATTCATTAAAAGGTAAATCAGACTTACCACCGCTTGTCTTGACAAGGTAACGAAACCAAGAGAACCTATTTCTTTAAGAATTGGGGCATTTAATCTATAGTGGGGCAAGCGTAGTTTAAGCTCTGAATTTTTGGAGACGAAAAAATAAAATACATATCCAAAACATAGGATATAACTAATAGTACTGGCCCAAGCGGCACCCGCCATACCCCAATCAAAAACAAAAATGAAAAGGAAATCCATGAACAAATTACCAACTGAAGGGATAATCATGGCGATCATGGCGAATTTTGGTTTTCCCTCTGCGCGAATAACGGTATTTCCCATCATGCAAAGGGCTAGAAAAGGTACTCCGCAAACAACAATAATGTAATATATCCTCGCAGGTATAAATATGGCTCCCTTACCACCAAAGGCAGGAATTAATTCATTGACAAAGATCAATCCTAAAGTGACCATGGACAAGGTGACCAAAAGGGTCAATGAAATTTGGTTTCCGAAGGTTTTTAGGGCTTTTTCCTTGTTATCTGCACCTAATGCACGTGAAATTATACTAGAACCTCCGATACCTATGGCCATGCCCAAGGCGCCAATAAAAAAAGATACTGGTAAAACTACGTTGATTGCCGCAATGGCGATAGAACCGATCCAATTGCCTACAAAAATTGAGTCTACCAAGATATTGAGAGACATGACCAATATACCAATCGAAGCTGGTACAGCCTGTTTCACCAACAACTTACCGATGGGTTCCGTACCTAGTTGGTCTGATGTGACTACGGCCATTACACCGGCAATTTATCACTTGTTTGCCAAGTATCAATCCAGTTGACCATTAGCTGTTCCCAAGTATCATTGTCATTTAGACAAGGTACATG
>CAZHJO010000179.1:0-6170 GCA_964532755.1 uncultured Maribacter sp.
TATTTTAACCTCAATGAAAAGAAAAACTTTACAGGTACTTTTGAACGCATACAAAACCTAGGTAAAACGCCAGAAAACTAATATGCTCAAACGGCTTTTTATCATATTAATTTGTGCTTTGTCGGTTTGCGGCATACATGCACAGCAAGATTCGGCCCAGGTACAGTATGATAATAGTGAATTGCAGTTACAACAGATTTCTGACGATGACCTCCAGACCTATAGGGAAGATCCAAAGTTCGATTATGAATTGGAAAAGGTGGAACTCACTTGGTGGGACAATTTCAAGACTTGGCTGGGGAACTTGGTTTCCAGATTCTTTGAATGGCTCTTTGGCACCGAAAAAGCAGGGACTTATTTGTCCTTTTTCTTTCAGATACTCCCCTATATTTTACTGGGTATTCTTCTATTTCTACTCATTAAATTCTTCCTGAACGTAAATTCAAGGTCATTGCTTTATTCAAAAGACAATGAATCCGTAGTTTCACTTTCAGAAGAAGAGCATATCATCAAGAATGAGGATATCAACGAACTTATCCAGAAAGCCATAAAGGACAAGAATTACCGACTTGCCATACGTTATTATTATTTGCTGATTTTAAAGCAAATGAGCGAAAAAGAACTCATCAACTGGGAATTGCAAAAAACCAATGATGACTATATCAATGAATTGGAAAAGGAGGCCATAAGAGCTCCTTTTAGTCATATAACCAGATTGTACGACTTTATCTGGTATGGTGATTTCCCCATTGATGAGACTAACTATGTAAAGGCCGAGAACAAATTTTCAGCACTGAGAAAAACTTTGGATATTCATGAGTAAGAAAGGCTTAACATACCTGGTCATTGCCTTCGTCACCATGGCTATTCTTATGCTGCTCCAATATAACAAGCCTAAGGAGGTCAATTGGTTCCCGTCATTTAGTGCACAGCATAAGATACCCTATGGCAGCTATGTTTTGAACGATTTAATGGAAAAAAAATTTGGTGAAAATCTTAAACAGATCAATAGGCCTCCATTCGAATTGCTGCAGTCTGATTCGACTATTCTAGGCACCTATTTTTTCTTGAACAATAACGTATCATTCGGTGAAAGGGAGTTAAACCACCTTTTGGACTGGACCGCTAAGGGCAATACCCTGTTCATTGCTTCAAGCGGATTTGAACAAGATCTAAAGGACACTTTGGATCTAGAAACGAGGTCGCTATATGCTGATTTTGGTGAGGACCAAAAGCAAATGCACTCCCTGCTACATCCTATATTCAAAAATGGTACATCCTATGAATTCAACAAGGACAGTTATGCGACCTATTTTAGTGAAATCGACACCTTATATGCGAGGGGCATTGGACAGGTAGCTTATTTGTCTGAAGATGGTGCTGAACAGAAAAAGAACTTCAATGTCATTAAACAACCATTTGGCAAAGGGGAAATAATTCTTAGTGCCTTTCCGAAGGCATTTACCAATTACTTTATTCTCGAAGCGGACAACAAAGACTATACAGCCGGACTGCTTTCTTATATTGATGGTGGCAGACCCATTTATATGGATAACCATTATAAATCGGGCAAACCCTTTTACACCTCCCCCATGTATATTTTCCTAAATACCAAAGAATTCAAATGGGCTTATTACATTGCATTGATCGGTGTATTGCTCTATGTGGTTTTCGAGGGCAAAAGAAAACAAAGGGCGATTCCAGTTGTTGTACCCTTAAAAAACCAGACTTTGGCATTTACTAGGACCATTGCCGATATGTATTTTGAAAAAGGGGAACAGAAATCAATTACCGACCATAAAATCGACTATTTTTTGGAATACATACGTTCACATTTTCATATGGGAACTCTAGAGCAGGATGACGAATTTTTGCACAATCTGGCATCTCGATCCAATCATTCCTATGATGAGATAAAAGAGCTTTTTTCCTTCATGGAAAAATTAAAAATACGATCGGTAATCACTAATAGCGATCTGAAAAAACTGAATACATTAATCGAAAAATTTAAATTTATTGCGGATGGAAAATAACGAACAAAATACCGGCGACCTCAGTTTTGACAACAGAATCCCTCTTGAGGAATTAAGAAAAGCGGTTTCGGATATCAAGACCGAACTTGCCAAGGTCATCGTTGGACAGGAAAATTTTATAGAGCTTTTGATCGTCTCCCTTTTGGTTGATGGACATGTTCTTATTGAAGGGGTTCCCGGCATCGCCAAGACCATTACCGCCAAGCTCTTTGCCAAAACCCTTAAAACCAATTTTAGCCGTATACAGTTTACCCCGGACCTTATGCCCAGTGATATTCTGGGAACTTCGATTTTCAACGTAAAAACCTCTGAATTCGAATTTAAGAAAGGTCCGATATTTTCCAACATTGTTTTGATTGATGAGATAAACCGTGCCCCGGCAAAAACCCAGGCAGCCATGTTCGAGACCATGGAAGAAAGACAGGTCACTATGGATGGCACTACATATTTGATGGATTCCCCTTTTATGGTGCTGGCCACACAAAACCCCATCGAACAAGAGGGCACCTATGCCCTACCTGAAGCACAATTAGACCGTTTTATTTTCAAGATCAAAGTCGATTACCCCTCTCTTGAAGAAGAAATACAGATCATTCAAACCCACCATGAACGTAAGGGAGAGCAACCTCAGGAAAGTGTTTCCGGTGTTCTTACGCCTAAACAACTGGCCGACTTTAAATCAAAGATACAAAGTGTTGTAGTAGAGGAAAAAATCATTAAATACATCGCTGATATCATTACTAAAACCAGAAACCATCCACATTTATTTTTGGGAGGATCTCCAAGGGCATCAATTGCCACGCTCAATGCCGCAAAAGCATTTGCAGCTATTCAAGGTAAGGATTTTGTAACTCCGGAAGATGTAAAGAAAGCCATGGTCCCTGTTCTGAACCATCGAGTAATATTGACCCCTGAACGCGAAATGGAGGGAATGACCACCGACAGTGTTGTGAATATGATCATGGAGTCCGTAGAAATACCTAGATAACCACATGCAGTTTCTAAAATCGTTCTACATAGACAACACCTTTTTTAGATATATCGCAGTGCTTTCTGCCTGTTTTATTCTCTCATTTTGGGTATCGTTTCTTTACCCAATTGCTTGGTTGTTGACTCTTGTGTTATTAGGCCTTTTTTTGTTTGATATTTATTTGCTTTATGCCAAATCCAAAGGTATTGAAGCTGGGCGTGTTTTACCCCAAAAACTATCAAATAGCGATTTCAATCCACTTATGATAGAATTTCGATCGCAATATCCCTTTGGGACCTACGTATCATTGATCGATGAATTACCAAAGCAATTCCAAAAACGCGATTTTGAACATAGGACCTATCTTTCAAAAAGTGGGAAAGGGGAATTTAAATATACGGTAAGGCCAGTGGAACGAGGGGAGTATGTCTTTGGCAACCTCAACGTCTATGCCTCTTCCCCTTTGAAGATCGTCAAAAGACGTTTTGTTTTCCAGAAAGACCAAATGGTGCCTGTATATCCCAGTATCATTCAAATGCAGCAATACGACTTTTTGGCCATTAGTAATAAGCTATCGCTTTTTGGGCTTAAGAAAATAAGACGCATAGGACATACCCAGGAATTCGAGCAAATCAAGGAATATGTTCCGGGAGATGATATTCGTACCCTGAATTGGAAAGCCACTGCAAAGCAGAACCAGCTGATGGTCAATCAGTACCAAGATGAAAAATCACAACCCATATATTCCATCATAGATACGGGAAGGGTCATGAAAATGCCTTTTAACGAGCTCAAATTGTTGGATTATGCGATTAATTCCACTTTGGCATTTTCAAACGTGGCCTTAAAGCGTAATGACAAAACAGGAATGATCGCTTTTTCGAAAAATATTGGATCTTTTGTACCTGCTGTTCAGAAAATAACCCATTTGAACACAATTCTAGAAAAGCTTTATAATATTACCACCGAGTTTACCGATTCAGATTTTGGTTTGCTCTATGCACAGGTAAAACGTAAGGTCACCCATAGGAGTCTCTTATTGCTCTATACCAATTTTGAACATATTTCTGCCCTAAAAAGACAAATGCCATTTCTCTTGGCGATGGCCAAAAAGCATGTTTTGGTGGTTATCTTTTTTGAGAATACCGAATTAGAGGAATTGATTTCATCGGATGCTGAAGATTTGCAAACCATTTATCATAAAACAATTGCCGAAAAATTTTCTCTCGAAAAACGTTTGATGCAAAAGGAGTTACAGCAACATGGTATTCAGACCATTCTTACCAAACCCGAACAGCTTACGATCAATACCATCAATAAGTATTTGGAAATCAAGGCCAGGGGAATATTATAAACCCGTCCAATAATACCTATTGCGAATACGATTACATTAAGTTATTTACCATTCGTTGCCTCCTATACTCCTATTTTTGGTAACTTTAGCAATAGCATCAATCATAAACAATCACATCATGCAAACTATACTGGGATCGGGTGGAATCATCGCGACCGAATTGGCAAAGTCCCTCACCGAATTTACTACTGAACTACGCTTGGTAAGTCGTAATCCAATAAAAGTAAATTCCACGGACGAAATTATTTCGGCTGACCTTTTAGATGAAAAAGAGGTCAATAATGCGGTACAAGGTTCTTCGGTGGTGTATGTAACCATTGGATTTCCATATAGGGCCAGAACTTGGCAAAAGACCTGGCCAAAATTCATGCGAAATGTAATTTCCGCCTGTAAGGAACATCATGCCAAATTGGTGTTTTTTGACAATATCTATATGTACGATGCCGACCATTTAGATGGTATGACCGAAGATACACCTATTAATCCTCCAAGTAAAAAGGGCAAGGTCAGGGCACAGCTCGTAGCGTTGATCATGAATGAGGTGAAAAGTGGAAAACTTACTGCACTTATAGCCCGTTGTGCTGACTATTATGGGCCTGGTATTGAACGAAATGGGATGCTCAGGGAGACGGTCTTTAAAAATCTGGCCCAAGGAAAAAAGGCCAATTGGATGGGAAGAATCGACTGCAAACATTCTTTCACCTATACCCGGGATGCCGGAAAGGCAACCGCAATACTAGGGAATACCCATGATGCCTATAACCAAGTTTGGCATTTGCCCACGGCGGCAAATCCGTTTACCGGTAAAGAATGGATAACAACCATAGCAAAGGAAATGGGGGTAGCACCCAAATATCAAGTCGCCCCAAAATTTCTAGTGCGAATTCTTGGATTGTTTATGCCCATCATGAAAGAAATGGTAGAGATGCTCTATCAATATGATCGTGATTATGTGTTCAATAGTGATAAATTCTACAATCGCTTCAAAATAGCACCTACACCCTATTTGGAAGGGATACGTGAAATAATCAGAGCCGATTACAGCGACTTGGGCAATTAGTATTGACCTTACCAAAATTGAGACATAAATGAAGACAGTGCTACATAAGGCCGAATCTAGGGGCTACGCCGACCATGGCTGGTTGAAATCCTATCATAGTTTTAGCTTCGCAAATTACCAAAATCCTGAACGCATGAACTTTGGGGTATTACGGGTACTAAATGATGATGTGGTCTCCGGGGCACGGGGTTTTGGCACCCACCCACATCGCAATATGGAAATTATCTCGATACCCTTGGAAGGCGACCTGCAACACATGGATAATATGGGCAACGTTACAGTCATAAAACAAGGGGATGTACAAGTGATGAGTGCCGGAACAGGTATACAACATAGTGAGTACAACAAAAACAAGGATCACCCCGTAAAGTTCTTACAGATCTGGATAATTCCTAACAAATTGGATGTGGAGCCCCGTTACGACCAGATTTCACTTCGGGATATTGAAAAGAAAAACGAATGGTATCAGGTATTATCCCCTGATCCTGAAGATCAAGGTGTTTGGATTCACCAAGATGCCTGGTTTCATCTAGGGGATTTTGAACCTGGAATCAAAACAACCTATTCAATGAGGAAAAAGGAAAATGGGGTATATGTTTTTGTCCTGGAAGGCGAAGTTGAAATCAATGGACAGCGATTAAAGGATAGGGATGGTTATGGTATTTGGGATATGATGCAGCTAACTATGAATGCTGTAAGTACTTCCAAGATGTTACTCATGGAAATACCCAGGTAAAATTAATACGACCCAAG
>CAZHJO010000180.1:0-6162 GCA_964532755.1 uncultured Maribacter sp.
ATTATCACAAATTGGGCACCCCTCAAAAAGATGATGTTGTGGTCTTTGGGGCTACGAAAGAAGAAAAACATAGATACGTATTTGGAGGAGTAACCGAGGATAGTCGTTATTTGATTATATCTGCTGCAACATCTACTTCGGGCAACAAACTTTATATAAAAGACTTGACCAAACCAAACAGCAAACTAGTAACTATTCTAGACCATACGGACACCGATACTTACATCATTGAAAATGTAGGCTCTAAATTATTTATCGTAACGAATATGGATGCCCCCAACCAAAAGATCGTCACAGTAGATGCATCGAATCCCACACCTGACAATTGGGTAGACTTTATTCCGGAAACGGGGAACGTACTTTCTCCAAGTACAGGTGGGGGTTATTTCTTCGCCGAATACATGGTCGATGCTATTTCAAAGGTCTACCAATATGATTATGATGGTACATTAATTCGTGAGGTTAAATTACCTGGACTTGGCAGTGCAAGTGGTTTCGGTGGGAAAAAGGAGGACAAGGATTTTTATTTTTCATTCACCAATTACAAAACTCCCGGATCCTCCTATAAATACAATGTTGAATCTGGTGAATACGACCAATATTGGAAGCCAGAAATAGATTTTGACCCTGAAGATTATGAATCTAATCAGGTATTTTACAATTCAAAGGACGGCACTAAAATCCCCATGATCATTACACATAAAAAAGGAATACAAATGAATGGTAAAAATCCAACTATTCTTTACGGTTATGGTGGCTTCAACATTAGCCTAACCCCCTCATTCAGTATTGGTAATGCCGTATGGATGGAACAAGGCGGAATATACGCCGTTCCCAACTTACGTGGTGGTGGCGAATATGGCAAAAAATGGCACAAAGCAGGTATAAAGACCAAAAAACAAAATGTATTTGATGATTTTATTGCAGCGGCAGAATATCTTATTGACAATAATTACACTTCAAAGGATTATTTGGCCGTTCGAGGTGGAAGTAATGGTGGGCTTTTAGTTGGCGCCACCATGACCCAACGCCCTGATTTAATGAAAGTAGCATTGCCTGCTGTAGGAGTAATGGATATGCTTCGTTATCATACGTTCACCTCGGGTGCCGGCTGGGCCTATGATTATGGCACTTCTGAAGAAAGTGAAGAGATGTTCGAATATTTAAAAGGGTATTCCCCTGTGCACAATGTAAAGGAAGAAACTGTATATCCGGCTACCTTGGTTACAACAGGGGATCATGATGATAGGGTAGTACCAGCACACAGCTTTAAATTTGCTGCGGAACTTCAGGAAAAGCAAGCAGGTACGAATCCGACATTGATTCGCATTGAAACGAATGCTGGTCACGGTGCAGGCACCCCGGTAAGTAAGACTATTGGGCAATATGCTGACATTTTCGGTTTCACCCTATTCAATATGGGATTTGAAGAACTGCCTAATCAAGCGGTATTGAGAGAATTCAAAGAATAAAACCGGCTTGTATCAATATTTTAACATAAAGTCCGTTTCTATTTGAAACGGATTTTTTATCCATTAATAGAGCCCGCGTAATGCTACATGTTGACCATGTTACTTTTGCATATGATAAAGTTCCAGTACTGGAAGATATAAATCTGAAAGTATCAAAAGGCGAGCATGTATCAATTATTGGTGAAAGTGGTTGTGGCAAAAGTACGCTGTTAAAAATTATCTATGGGCTTTTGCACGTCGACACTGGGGAAGTATATTGGGATGAAATCCAAATCTTAGGACCAAATTACAATCTGGTTCCTGGTGAGCCCTATATGAAATACCTATCGCAGGATTTTGATTTAATGCCTTTTACGAAGGTAGAGGAAAATGTAGCTGAATTCCTTTCCGTTTTTGAACCTGAACGGTTAAAAGAACGTACCGTGGAGCTTCTGGAAATGATTGAAATGACCGCTTTTGCAAAAACAAAAGTGAAATACCTAAGTGGTGGGCAACAACAACGTGTGGCCCTCGCCCGTGTACTTGCACAGCGACCACAGGTTTTATTACTGGATGAACCTTTTAGTCATATTGATAATTTCAGGAAAAATAGTCTCAGGAGGAACTTATTTGGGTATTTAAAGAAAAAAGGTGTGTCCGTAATTACGGCGACACATGACCATAACGATATGTTGCCATTTGCAGATACCGTGGTAGTCTTGAAGGACCATAGGATAATCGCGAAGGACACCCCTAAAAATCTTTATGAGCATCCTAATGACCTATATATTGCAGCATTATTTGGCGAAGCAAATAAAATACCCATCAACATTGTTAAGTCATATGCCGATACCAAACGCCGAATCATTGTATATGCCCATGAGTTCAGGGTATCAGAAAAGTCAGGGTTGGAAGTTGAGGTGAAACGATCATTTTACAAAGGGGGCTATTATATGATCGAAGGAATCTATGAAGGTAAAAATATCTATTTTAACCATTCAATTGCCTTGGAACCTGCCAAGAAAGTATTTTTGAATATCTCAATTGAAACCATAAACCAGCGATTGAACCTCTGATTCAAATGAATAAAAGTGGTCTACTTCACGAACTGAAATTCAAAGCCATAAGAAGTGGTGGTGCGGGGGGTCAGCATGTAAATAAGGTTTCAAGCAAAGTTGAACTCACATTTGATGTTTTAGGTTCAAAAGCACTTTCCAAAATTGAAAAGCAGCGAATAACCCAAAAGATTGCCAGCAGGTTGACCAAGGAAGGTTTTTTGATTCTTCAGGCCGATGATTATCGAAGTCAACACCGAAACAAAGAGTTGGCCATCAAGCGGTTTTTTGAAATTTTGGAGGATGCTTTGAAAGTTCGAAAGAAACGCAAGAAATCCAAACCCACAAAATCATCTATAGAAAAGAGAATTCGCAGGAAGAAGAAAAATGCTTTGAAAAAGGCTAATCGAAGGAGGCCCAATTTGGATTGATCCTATTACTCAATCTCCAGTATTCTTATTACATTGTCGTTAAACCTAATGGTTTCACCTACGGTTTTGCCTAGTAACATAATGCCTATGGGAGTATTCAGTGAAATGCAATAAGTAGGACTATCATCCGAGGTATATTCCCCTGCGGAGATTGCCAAAAAGTAGTTGGCCTTCGTTGTCGTGACTAGACTGCCTAGAGCTGCAGCACTTTTTTTGGAAGTAATATCGATCTTTTGCAATACACTATTCAAATCTTGGACTTCGGCCAATTGTTGCCCTATTTTTTCCCTTTCCAATTGTAGCATTGCCCTTCCTGTTTCATGTTTATCACCTGCACTGCTTTTGGTTTCTGAATCCAAGGCCGTTTGAAGTTCCTTAACTTGGGATTGAATGCGGTTAGATCTTTCGTCAACGAATGTTTGACAAAACTGATATAGGGCTATTTTAAGTTCTATTTCGCTCATTTATAAGATGACTAATTAGTGTAAATGCAATACTAAAATACGTTAGACAGTTTTCCTTAGTCCTCGTAATGGTATAAATCCGCTAATCTGTAAACCAGAAAATTGATCATATTATCTTCACTACTACCGTTTTGATACATTTTACGCACTTCATCCTTATTTTCAGCCTTGAAAAAATCAAGATCATTTGATCTGAACTCACTAAAAATATTCCATGACTTGAGACCCTCTAACATTGCCTTATGCGCGATGTATCTTCGCATTACCGTCCAGTATTTCTTTTTGAACGCCTGGTCTTTTTTTAAGCCAATATCCTGTTGCATGCTATTCCAACGGTCAAATTCGGCCTTAAGACGAACATCGGCATTCTCTGCTTCTGAAATAATCTTAAAATATGCTCTTGACACCAAAGAATTAAGTTGTTTATCAAAAAGTATTTCCAGATCAATATTCGCGGTAAAACGATCTTCCGCAATACCCGTATCCATATTGGTGGCATAAAGTTCAGGATTTCCTGTCTGGTTTTCGTTGTTACTAGCCAACAACGAATTCTTCCGAGCTTCGGATTTTATCATCTCTTTCCACAATCGGGCATATTCACGTTGATAATTCGACTTTGAAGAGGAACAACTTACTAGTACTACCAATATAAAGACTGAACATGTCCCTATTAAAATGGAATCATATACATTTTTGGCCATAAAAACTTCTTTTTAAACACAATATTCCACATTTCAATATATTGCAAATGCAATACTCTCAATTCAAGATAAGTACAGTATTTATAAGAAATTTGGGGTAGAAATAAGGTCAAGGTGCAGGTTCCCTTTTACCTAGGCCAGCAATATATGAAGAAAAATGAACAATGCCTGCATCCTAAAATGAAAGTTCCGCGAGTTCCCTTCCGACATGACTCCCAATAGCAATGCCCATACCCCCTAAACGAACACCACAAAACACATTATTCGAAATTTGCTTGACGATGGGTTTCTTAACATGGCCAACACCCATAATACCGCTCCATCTATTTTCTACTTCAAAAGGAATATTTGGTAGAATAGTATTGGTCATTAATTTTTCCAGATGGTTTTGAATCAGCTGCGTTTTACCATGTTCAAAGGTTTCTTCACCTTTAAAATCCAAATTACGGCCACCCCCAAAAAGAACACGATTATCTATATTCCTAAAATAATAATAACCTTCATCCAAATGAAATGTGCCTTTAATATGTAAGTTTCGTATTGGCTTTGTAACAAGAACCTGGGCACGTGCAGGATGAACCTCTTCACCAACTAATTGAGCCGCGAAACCATTTGTCGCAATCATTAATTTCATTGTCTTAAACTCAAATGCATTGGTTTTGATTTTTACGGAATCCCCAATCTCCTGGTAGTCCTCAACGACGATTGAATTCAAAATCCGAATACTTTTTTGTCTTGCTAATTGTAAGAGGGCCAACATCATCTTCCCAGTATCAATCTGGGCCTCTAATGTATTTGTTATGTACTGTTCTTCAATGTTTTTAAAATTGAAACTATTGCCATGAGGTTCAAACGCATCAATTCTAAAAACGGGATTCAAAAGTTCATTAACCCAGTCTAGCTTGTCCAAGCAATTATTATAAAGTTCATTTTTGGATTCGAGAAAAAGTTCATGTCCACCATTCTGTTGAAAATCTATGGTAGCATCGCCCAAGGTCTTTCGAAGCAAGTGAATACCCTCCCATCTTTTGCGTACCAATTGAATAACCTCTTCTTCTGTATGGCTCTTTAAGTCCGATAAGATTTCAGAAATACTCCCAAAACACGCAAAACCTGCGTTTTTGGTACTTGCCCCTTGCGGTAAAATCCCTTTTTCCAAAATCAAAATATTTGCAAGAGGGTGCTTCTCACGAAGTGCTATAGCACAATTTAGGCCAACAATACCACTACCTACTACGGTATAGTCAATATTTGATAACCAAGCCTTGTATTCCCAATAGCTAAGATTCATGCTGTAATATAATAAATCCCGACCCCGATGGTTAGCGGGGTCGGGATTCATGAAAATTATTCTTCTGCTTCAGGGTCAATACTAAAATCCTCCATGAACTTAGTGGTGTAATTACCAGCCAAGTAGTCGGGATGATCCATAAGTTGCCTATGGAAAGGTATTGTAGTTTTTATGCCCTCAATTACGAATTCGTCCAAAGCACGCTTCATTTTGTTAATAGCTTCTTCCCGAGTCTGTGCTGTTGTAATCAATTTAGCGATCATAGAATCATAGTTCGGAGGTATAGTATACCCACTGTAAACATGCGTATCCATTCGAACGCCATGGCCGCCCGGAGTATGCAGTGTAGATATTCTGCCTGGAGAGGGTCTAAAATCGTTGTAAGGGTCTTCGGCATTGATCCTACATTCAATCGAATGCAGTTTGGGATAGTAATTCTTACCTGAGATCGGAACCCCACCAGCAACTAATATTTGCTCCCTGATCAAATCATAGTCAACCACCTGTTCAGTGATAGGGTGCTCTACTTGTATACGGGTATTCATTTCCATAAAATAGAAATTTCGGTGTTTGTCTACCAAAAACTCTATGGTTCCTGCTCCTTCATATTTTATAAACTCAGCAGCTTTTACGGCTGCCTTTCCCATATCTTCACGAAGCTTATCGGTCATATACGGGGAAGGGGTTTCTTCTGTTAACTTTTGATGTCTACGCTGAATGGAACAATCGCGTTCAGATAAATGACATGCCTTCCCATACTGATCTCCTA
>CAZHJO010000181.1:0-6137 GCA_964532755.1 uncultured Maribacter sp.
GCCTGCAATTTCATGGGCACGATTTGCAATTACTTCGTTTACGTTCATATTGCTTTGTGTACCGGAACCTGTTTGCCAAATTACCAGTGGAAATTGGTCATTGTGTTTCCCTTCTAAAATTTCATCACATACAGTTGCGATCAAATCTCTTTTTTCCACTGCTAGAACACCAAGTTCGTGGTTGGCATAGGCTGCAGCTTTTTTCAAATAAGCAAATCCGTATACTATATCCAAAGGCATAGAGGCCGACGGGCCTATTTTAAAATTATTTCGGGAACGTTCGGTCTGTGCACCCCAATATTTCTCGGATGGAACTTCAACTTTTCCCATTGTGTCTTTTTCAATTCTGAAACTCATAATAGGGTATTTTGATTTACTGCAAAGGTACTTCATTGGCGCATTTTAACGCCCTTTGTAAAACTTAAATTTTAAAAAATTGAGGATTTTTTTCGCATTTGATTTGCTCTTTTCATTGTTTTCAAACTATCTTAGCGGTATAAAACAAAGACTGATGTTCGAATTCGACCAATATTTAGGATTTTTAGCGTTTTTAACCATATTGACCATTGGGTTTTGGTTAATGATTTTTTTATTGATGTTCGTCGTGCCTTATTGGTTGGGTGGTAATTTTATGGAGTTTTGGAGAGAACGGCGCAAAGCCAAGCGAGCTGCTCGTTTAGAGGAATAAAAAAAGAAGCCATTTGGCTTCTTTTTGTTTGGCACCTAATATTTCATTATTTCATCCTTCAAAATCATCATCATCGTCGTCACCATTTCTATCGCTATTTCTATTTTTTTGACTTTGTGGCTCATTAAACCGATATAAAAAAGATAGTCTGATAGAACGTTGCCTCCGCTGAAATTCACTATAGGTAAATACATTTTCCGTTCTGGTTTCGCTTCGTCGCTTACGGGTATTGAACAAATCACTGACATTTAATGACAATGTAGCTTTGTCCTTCACAATATCCTTGCTAAAGGCCATATTTGTGCTTAATATACTCTTTCTCTTTGATTGGGCGTCTTCAAATGGCCCAATATAAAACAGATTGGTTTGAAAATCAATTTTACCAGGCAATGGCAGTTTAGCACTAAACCGTGTAAACCATGTAAAATTATCCGCGTCAAAGTTTTGAACGATTTCTTGGTCCTGAAAATTCACATAGCTGTAATCTCCTCTTAATTGTCGCTGGAACAAATTGAGATTCCAACTTAACCTCCAGCTTCTTTTTGGGGTGTAAGATGTGGTGAACTCCATACCCGTTCTACTTTCTGTTGCAAGGTTAATTGGAGTTCTAACCTGTACAGGGACTAATACGGGGTTGCCTGGGTCATCCGGATTTTCAATCTCGACAAAATCCCCTCGTTCTTGGGTGATAAATTGAAAGACCCCCGTGGATCGATTGTAATATGCGGATGTGTTAAAGGTAAATTTTTCCCACCTTCTCAAATAACCCAGATCAAAGGCATTAGTGTATGTGGGATCAAGATTGGGATTTCCCTGGAACAAATTCGTATTACTGGAACGTGAAGGAAACGGATTTATGAATCTTGATCTTGGTCTGCGTAACCTTCGGCTATAACTAATGGTGAGTTGTTCTTTCTCGGAAAACTCATAGCCTATGAACAAGGAAGGAAACCAATCTAAATAGTCTTTATTGCTTATTTCGTTAGAGTTAACGAGTGCTACCCCAATATCGGAAGATTCCATGCGTAAGCCCCCTAGAATATTGAATTTATTAAATTTGGTGCCCAACTGGACATAAGCGGAATTTACATATTCCTTATAATTCAATTCATTGCTGAAATTTGGATCGCTATTTAATTCTCCATTTTCAAGGATACCAAAATTGAAATCGGTGTTAAAATTATTGAAAGTGCCCCGGTAGCCCAATTCGAATTGCGATTTGTTGTCCTTACCGAAGGGCAGCACGTAGTCCATTTGAATCAGCTGCCTTATTTGACTTTCATCATTAATGGTCTGCTCGGTTGGTAGGGCTATAGTTTCACCTATTATAATCTCCTCGATTATTGAATTTTCAAGTTCACTCCCAGTTGAATATTGGTAATCCATTGTGAGTTCATGGCTATCTTTATCAAATTTCTTTTTATAATTTACAGAATATTGGATGTCTTCATCTTCCTCTTCCTCTGTTGTGAATCTGTTCCTTGCTATAGTAGGGTTCAGTGTAGCATCAAAATTGAAGAAATCAACATCAACCGTATCATCTCCAGTGGATTTTCTATAAACGAACGAGTTGGTGATACTGCTGGTAGAATCTATGAAATATTCAAATCCAATGTTTGTGTTGAAGCCATCTCTTCGTCTTTGATATTTCCTATATTCATCTTGAAAGCTCGCCGTACTACCGTCAGGATTGAAATTTTCTTGCTCAAAAAGAGCATTACCAGGGCCAGAGCGATAGCGATATGAAGTATTTGTAAAAATATTGAATTTTTTACGCCTAAGATTGAGACTAAGGTTGCCGCCATAACTTTCTGGGTTACCAACATTTAAGCTAAAAGAACCATTGACACCTGCGGTTTTACTTTGTTTTAATATGATATTGAGTATACCTGCCGTACCTTCAGCATCATAGCGGGCAGAGGGATTCGTGATTACTTCTACTTTTTCAATGGCTTCAGCCGGCAATTGTTGTAATGCTTCGGTACTAAGCCCGGATAGGGCAGATGGTTTGCCATTAATAAGAATGCGGACACTCTCATTACCTCGTAAACTAATATTTCCCTCAACATCAACGGATACCGATGGCACATTGTCCAAAACATCGGTAACAGAACCTCCTTTGACCGTAAGGTCTGAGCCTACATTGTATATTTTCTTATCTAGACGTAGTTCAACTGTAGTTCGATCACCAATTACTTCAACACCTTCGAGTTGTTCAACATCAATGGCTAATTTAATCGTTCCTAGATCAGTAGAAGTTCGATAGGTCTGGGCATTAAGTTCATAGGATTTATAGGAGATGAATTCTACTTGTACATTATACCTCCCTGGCAAGGTCTGTACATTGAACTTACCCATGGTATCGGTAATTCCTCCTGTTACCCTGTCGGGATTACGTAAGCTCTGTAGGATCAGGGTTGCATATTCCAGTGGTTTTCCTGTATCCTGATCAAGTACTGTTCCTGTTATATTAATTGGTTCTGGTCTTTGCCCTTGGGGTCTTTGTGCTATTAAAAGGGATGAAGTGAATACAAACAATAACAGGAATAGCTGTTTCATTTTTACTTTTTAGTTAACCTTTATCCGTCTTTTTATTCTTCTTCTTCTGTCTTTTTTCTTTCTTCTTTCTTTCCTTGTTCGTCTTTGCCACTCCATTCTTTTGGAGCTCAACGAAGGCCTCATATTTTTCAATAGGCAATCCGGCTTTGAGTTCCTCGGTTTGTCGCTCCGTGATTTGCTCCATTTTTTCGCGCATTTTGTCAGGAGCAAGTTTAAGTATTTGCATCTCAATACGTTCCTGAACATACTTCTTAAGAATGCTGCTTAAAACGGCAGTTTCAAACTCATTAAGTTCCAAGGCAGATGCAATTGCCGGCATTTCATTATCAACAATTTCTTCTGCGGTCAAATTTTCAGGTTCTTTCTGCGGTTCCTGAGGTTGCGGTATAGCACTTCTGCCCCGGCCATAACCATAACCCCTGCCATATCCATAGCCTCCCCCGCCATACCCATAGCCTCTTCCATAGCCATATTGTGCCTGTATTTCTACTCCTGTTAGTAATGTGAACAGAACAACTAAGAATACTTTAGTGATTTTCATAATGGTGCTAATTTGTTAGATTTCAAAAATAGTTTAAGGTTTAACCCTTAAGGGTTAAAACTTTGTTAAAGCGCGTTCATTCGCTTTGATTGGATAAACAAGAAAGATGCCAAGAATAATGGAGGTCTTCGCTAGATTAATCAGAAAATAATATAAAGGAACATTTTTCTAACTACGTCAATAGATCCATTATCTTTTCTGTTGGCCGTCCTATAACAGCCCTGTTATCCCTTACCACAATGGGCCTTTCAATAAGCTTGGGATTTGCTATCATGGCATCCAAAATTTCTTCTTCACTTAGATTCTTTCCACGGTAATTCTCTTTCCAGACAACCTCATTTTTACGCACAAGATTTTCAGCAGGCATATTCAAATAGCCCAATACTTGTCTTAATTCATCCTTGGTCGGAATGTTTTCTAAATATTTAACTACCTCGAATTGTTCCCCGGATTTCTGCACGACTTCTAAACCTTGACGCGATTTAGTACATCTTGGATTATGGTATATTTTTATCATTTAATTGGTTTTTGTTAAATAGCAATATTCATTGTCCTTAAATCATTTCGTAATTGTGCAGCACTTTTGAAGTGGATTCCTTTGATTCCCAAGTCCTGTGCGGCTTTTACATTATTAAAATTGTCATCGATAAATACGGCTTTTTCGGGGCTAATGTTATATCGATCTAATGTGATATCATATATTTTTTTCGATGGTTTTATTGTTTTTTCTTCTCCAGAAACAACGATACCGTCAAAATACCGCAAAAAATCAAAACGTTGTTTCGCCACTGGGAAAGTCTCTGCGCTCCAATTGGTCAAGGCATAGAGACTATGCGCATCTAATTGTTTAAGTTTCTTCAATAAACCTACCGTATCGGAAATAGCGCCCCCCAACATTTCTGGCCATCGGTCATAATATAATCTTATCCAAGTTTCATATTCTGGAAATTGATTGACCAGTAGTTCAGTGCCTTCTTTCAAAGGCCTTCCGGCATCATGCGCCACATTCCATTCCGAAGTACAGATGTTGTTCAAGAACCAATCTACCTTTTCCTCGTCACCATCGAAAACATCACGATAGACGTACTTGGGATTCCAATCGATCAATACGCCCCCTAGGTCGAAAATAATAGTGTCTATTCCACTCATAGAATTGTTCCTTGCTAATTATTCTTCTTCTTTTTGCCCCATCATCATTAAAAAGGCCTTCAAGAACCGGTCAATATTACCATCCATCACGGCGTCTACATTACCAGTTTCTTCTGCAGTTCTCACATCCTTCACCAATTTATAAGGGTGCATTACGTAGTTTCTTATTTGGGAACCCCATTCTATTTTCATTTTAGAGGATTCAATCTCTTCCCTAGCTTCCATTTTCTTACGGAGCTCTATTTCATACAATTGGGATTTCAGCATTTTTAATGCTGTAGCTCTATTGTCATGTTGTGAGCGTGAATCGGAACAGGATATTTGTATGCCGGTTGGTTTATGCACCAATTGGACTTTCGTTTCCACCTTATTTACATTCTGTCCCCCCGCGCCACTTGATCTCGCAGTGTTTATCTCAATATCGGCAGGGTTCACATCAATCTCGATACTGTCATCCACCAGTGGGTAAACATATACCGAGGCGAATGAGGTATGTCTTTTTGCATTACTGTCAAAAGGAGAAATACGTACCAAACGATGTACTCCATTTTCACCTTTAAGCCAGCCAAAAGCATATTCACCCTCGATCTCTAGGGTTACGGTTTTTATACCAGCGACATCGCCTTCCTGATAGTTGAGTTCCTTGACCTTAAACCCATTTTTTTCGCTCCACATCATATACATGCGCATAAGCATGGCCGCCCAATCGCAACTTTCAGTGCCCCCTGCGCCAGCTGTGATTTGCAATATCGCAGTGAGCTCATCACCCTCTTCTGACAGCATGTTCTTGAACTCCAATTTTTCTATAAGATCGGTTGCTTTATCGTAATGGGTATTGACTTCAGCTTCGGATACTTCTCCTTCTTTTTGAAATTCAATCAATACCTCTAAATCACCGACCAATGTTCTTGCCGCGTTAAAGTCATCAACCCAATGCTTTTTGGATTGTATATATTTCATTTGTTCCTGAGCTTTTTTAGGATCATCCCAAAAATCGGGCGCGAGTGTTTTTTCCTCTTCGTTTTCTATTTCAATAAGCTTGGCATCTATGTCAAAGATACCTCCTTAGCGCACCGAGGCGCTCAATGAGATCTTTAGATTGATCTACTGTTATCATCGTAAAACATTTTTAGCAAAAATAGGATATAACTATGGTTGTGCAATCTATTTTACATAAATTTAGTCCAGACTAATTCAAGC